>JBJELO010000216.1:0-1946 GCA_051879195.1 Lachnospiraceae bacterium | reverse complement strand
TAAAGCCACCTAACTCACGACTAAAGTCACGAGTGTGCGGTGGCAATTCATCAAATGGTTCAATTTCCACATCCGTACAACACAGAAATACAAAATATTTTCCACTTGGTTCTTGTGACACAGTAGCATTCCAGAAGATATCGGAGAAATCAGACAATTCGCACCCGATATCATGGTTGGGGATGCACAGGTAATTCCCATATTTATGCCGCCCGGTAAGGACGTGGAAGTAAGTTCCACGCCCACTGATCTCAGCTTCGTACAGCCCGGGACGCTTCTGCAGCAGCGTAAGTTTTCCGATCCACTGCTCCCTGCTGGAACCATGCCTGAGAGTGCATAGGTATTCCATAAACCGTCCTCCTTTCCCTAACCCAGGTTCTGGCTGCTGACGGAAGCCAGGATGACCTCTGTATCAATGACTTTCTTTTCCATCTGTGCCCCAAGTGTCAGCGCGTTGGTCATCCGGTTGTCAACGAGCCTGGGGCAATTGCGGAAGACTATCTCTTACACACAACACTCCCCATCCCAACTGATTATTGGGATAGGGACCGGAAAGCAGATGTCTGGCACCACGCCGCAGATATGCTTTTACTTTTTCCCCATAAAGAAAGGGATCTTCTCCCCTTACAATCCCCCATTCCATGAGCAGTGCTGCTGATCCTGTCACAAAAGGCGTTGCAAAGGAGGTCCCTGTCCGTGAAGTATAGCCTCCTCCAGGTGCTGCAGTTGTAATATCCACGCCCGGAGCCGCTATATCCGGTTTTATTTCGTTTGTAATTCTTGTGTATCCACGTCCGGAAAAATCTGCATATGCCTGATAGCGGGAATTATAAGCTCCCACTGATATGATTTTACTGGCTGTCGCAGGTATGGTAAGAGTGATATCCGGTGTGGGATACAAAAATCGTGTTCCTTCATTTCGTGTACTCCCACCAGGCATCCACAAATCATACCTTCCATCCACAATTTCCTTTGGAATCAGATTCACTTTCCACACCCCGCTGTCTATATACGTATCTGTGGGGATAAAATCAATATAAATCTCCTGAGCAAGGCTGAACGGTCCCGGTTTTCCATAATAAATCAGAAGTTCTGTATTCCCCAGCCGAAACCGCTGGGGTCCCAGGATTTCCTGAAAAGGCCCCGCCACAAGCCCAGAAGGATGTTCCACCGAAATATCCATCTGATCTACATACTGCTTCCAGATTTGAAGATTCATACCAGTCTCATAATCTGCAATGGAAAAAGGGACTGCCTGACTGGATTGTTTCAAAATACCTGATGTATGAACGGCTTTATTTCCTTCATTTCCCATTCCCGCACAGATAACCGTTCGTCCAAAAGCAGCTGCATTATCCAGATAAACTTCAATCAGAGATTCTCCGCTGTGCGAACCATAATTATTTCCAAAACTCAGATTCAATGCCAGAGGCATATTCATTGCTATGGATTGTCGAATGCAATAGTCAATTCCCTGCATCAGCTCTGTTGTTCTTGGGAATCCTCCCTCCCGTGGATTTCCAAGTTTCACCACAAAAAGACTGGACTTTGGTGCTACCCCACGGTATTGTCCTTCTGATGCTCTTCCATTCCCTGCAGCAATTCCCATCACCCCGGTTCCATGTCCACTCAGATCCCGACTTGGAACCACTTCATACCTTCCTGCAACATCTGTTCGCTTCAATGCTTCGTCAATCTGTTCCTTCGTATACTCTGTGCCTATAAAATATCCCTTTGGAGGATTTCCGGAAACCGTCTGATCCCACAGCCGGAGAATTCTTGTACTTCCATCCTCATTTCGAAAATCCGGGTGGCTGTAATCAATTCCGGAATCCACACAAGCAACCAGAACCCCTTCTCCAAACAATGGTTTTCCAACAGGAGAATACGGACTCTGAACAGAATTGATACAGGAAACTGCCCGCCCCTGTTCCACTGCAAAGAAA
>JBJELO010000215.1:0-1949 GCA_051879195.1 Lachnospiraceae bacterium | reverse complement strand
CCGAAGATGAAGTCATGGCCATGTTCAAGCCCAAGACCCGCTACAACATCCGTCTTGCAAAGAAAAAAGGCGTTACCGTTAAGATCTGCGGCAAGGAAGCCGTTCCCGACTTCTACAAAATCATGGTGGAAACCGGTGCAAGAGACCAGTTCATGATCCGCCCCGAACAATATTTCGCTGACATGCTGGATAACCTGGGAGATATGTGCCGCCTTTACATGGCATACAGCGCAGAAGGAGAACCGATTGCCGGAACCATCGCCTGTCATGTATACGATAAGGTATGGTACATGTACGGTGCATCCTCCAACAGTCACCGCAACCTGATGCCCAACTACCTGCTCCAGTGGGAGATGATCCGCTGGGCAGTGGAAGAAAAATGCCGTATCTACGACTTCCGCGGAATCTCCGGTGATAAAAGCGAAGACAATCACCTTTACGGACTGTACCGTTTCAAGAGCGGCTTCAACGCGGAATTTACCGAATTTGTCGGCGAATACCGCTATGTATTCCGCCCGCTGGCATACCGTTTCATCGAAAACGCAATGCCCATGGCAAAGAAGGTACTGAAAAAGATCCGCAATCTGAAAAAGAAAAATCAATAGGCGGACTGCTTTTTAGGCAGGCTGCATGTAAACAGTTAATAACCGGACAGTTGATGTTCAAACGATTGATGCTCAAACGGACGCAGGGCGTCCATGGGACAAAGTCCTTCTGCGGCTGAAATGCCGCTGTAAGGACCTGTCTCATGGACGCCCTGCTGTGTTTTGAGGACCGTTGCTTAGTCTGTCTGCGGAGTCAGAGAATAAAACAGCTGTTTGATATCTTTTTTATTTACGCTATAATACCGTTATATGATATTGTAAATTGATATTATCTGGCTGATACAACTGAAAATACATTGTGATGTGTCCGTTGCGGACAGAAGGAGTAATGAAATGGCAGATAAAAAAGAAAAATATGTTTATCGTTTTCCGCCCTGCTCCATATACGATATGGAAGCAATGGAAAGCTGGCTCGGTGATATGGCTGCAAAAGGACTGGTGCTTCACGCAGTAGATTCTTTTCCGATCGGGATTCCGGGAGACTGTGACTATCTGGACATCTATATATTTATATTTTGCAGATCCCTGCCGAAATTTATCCGCTATCGTCTGGACGCATCCTGCGAAACATTCCGTGAAAAATGGAAAAACTGCGGAAAACCTGACCGGGAAGCCATAGAACTGAATTCTGATCTGGGATGGAATTATGTGACTTCCTGTGGTCCCTTCCATTTCTACTGCACAGGCTCACACGATACCCGGGAAATGAACACTGACCCGCAGGTTCAGACAATGACAATCGACATTCTACGCAAAAAGGAGCGGATCAACCTGGGTTTTTCCTTTGTTTACCTTATTATGAATATTCTGTTTTTTGTCAATGAATTCCTGTTATCCGAAGGAACCGGACTCTGTTTGTATGCCGACAGTACCCTGTTATTGCTTCAATTAGTTCTCGGACTCTGGCTTTTTATTCTGCTTTTAGTCAGACAGTTCTATCTGTGGAATCTGAGAAATCGTCTTTCAGGCGGATTTCACCCGAATCACATAAAGAACTGGCATCATACTGCCGCTTTATACCGGTTCAGCCTGATTTTTACAATTCTTCTGGCAGCCTCCGTTCTGGCGTTAAGCATTTATACTGCATTTTTCCGGTAAAAATCCGGAAAACACATTATTCCAACTGTTTTTACTCTTCTTTCTGCTCTGAATGTGGATTAGATTCTGTTTTTTCTGTCCATACTTCAGTCAAAACATAATTTGATATCTGTTCAGAGCCAAACAGATTTACCTGGAAGGAGGAGTATTCGTGTTTAAACGTAGAAATAAAAGTTCCCTGAAAACCGCTGCTCTCTGCGCACTTTTTTTGTTCATGCTGCTGCTCCATGCAGCTTTTATCCAGGC
>JBJELO010000214.1:0-8651 GCA_051879195.1 Lachnospiraceae bacterium | reverse complement strand
GTTTTGTGTGGTAACTTAACAATACATCATAAATGGAAAAGCTGCTGCTTTTTTTAAGAAAAATGAAAACTTTATGAATCGCAGTCTAGCCGTCGCGCTGGCGACTTGGTATAATGATAAGGATAATATGAACTGACTAAGGAGTATATATTTATGAAGATTACACGCACATATGGAGAAAAGATCTCTCCGGAAATGATTGGTCTTTTTTTTGAAGACATTAATTTTGCTGCAGATGGCGGTCTTTATGCAGAAATGATCGAAAACCGTTCTTTTGAAGCAAAAGAAGGCTTTGGAACGCCTGGCAGATTTTATGCAGTGGATGATTATGGTTATGCATGGAAACCTGTTTATAAAAAAGGGGAACAGGCACCGCGTCTGCAGTATGTGACCGGAACTCCGCTTTCCGTGGAAAATCCTCATTATCTGAGATTGACAGCAAATGCTGCCGGACAGGGGGTTGCAAACCAGGCATATGATGGGATTTATCTGGAACAGGGCAAAAAATACAACGTATCTTTTTATGCAAGATGTGTAGCGTTTGATGGTGAAGGTTTTGCCATTGAAATCAAAAAAGATGGAAAGGTTTTTGCAGGAGGAACAGTTCAGGCTGTAAAACCTGTGCCTTATGGACCGTTTACGGACCTGACGGTGGAATTTCCGCTGCCGGAGGGGCCGTTTGCGGAAATTTTAAATGAGATAAAAAATACAGATGAAACCAAATGCTGCAGAGAACATGAATGGATAAAATATGAGCTGGTACTGACTGCTTCTGAAACAGTTTCCGGCGCGGACTTTGTACTGAGTCTGGATACAGCAGGTGTTGTGGAATTTGATCTGATCTCCATGATTCCGGAAGATGCAGTTGCGGGTATTTTCCGAAAAGATCTTTTTGAAGCGCTGAAAGAGATCAAACCGGGATTCATTCGTTTTCCTGGCGGATGTATTGTGGAAGGTATCAGTCTTGAGAACCGTTATCAGTGGAAAAAGACGATAGGAGAATTGAAAGACAGAAAATATATTCCCAATCTCTGGGCTTTTCAGGATGACAGAAGTTTCAGAAAGGATCTGGATGTGAAACGCCCGGATGCACACTATGGACAGTCCTACGGGATCGGTTTCTATGAATATTTTCTGCTTTGTGAACTTCTCGGCGCAAAGCCGCTTCCGGTTCTCGGAATGGGGGCAGCCTGCCAGTTCCGTACCACGGAGATGGTCCCTGTTGATAGTGATGAATTTAAAGAATTTGTACAGGATGCACTGGATCTGATTGAATTTGCAAATGGCCCGGCAGACAGCAAATGGGGCGGGATCCGTGCGTCAATGGGACATCCGGAGCCGTTTGGTCTTGAGATGATTGCAGTTGGAAATGAGCAGTGGGAAACAAAATATGTGGATATTTTTGCACGTCATGTTCGTTTTGAAAAGGCCATTCATGAAGTATATCCGGAAATCAGACTTCTTGGAACGGCAGGTCCGAGTGTGGAAAACAGTCTTTATGATCTTGCCTGGGAGTTTTACCGCAATGGACAGAAAGCGAATCAGAACTTTGTTTATGCGGTGGATGAACATTACTATGTATCTCCGGAGTGGCTGTATGATCATATTGAATTTTATGACAATTATCCAGGAGAAGTTGGCGTTTTTGCCGGTGAGTACGCAGCACATACCGAAGACAGGGAAAATACTCTGGAAAGTGCTCTTGCAGAGGCCGCGTTTATGACTGGTCTGGAGAAAAATGCAGGTGTGGTCAGACTTGCTTCCTATGCACCGCTCTTTAACCGTATCGGACACAGTCAGTGGAAACCGGATATGATCTGGTTTGATGATCATCAGGTATATCTGACTCCGAATTATTATGTGCAGAAGCTTTACGGAAACCATATGGGTGACCATACACTTGAGCTTGATGGACAGGATACAGAACTCAGAAAGGCAGGTATATACGTAACCGTATCTGAAACAAAAGAAGGAGAACTGATTCTGAAAGCAGTCAATACCAATGATTCTGTTTTCGAACTCCCTCTTGAAACTGAAAATGGTCAGTCCATGACCGGAGAAGCAGCAATATGGGTTCTGGAAAAAACAGGTCAGAAACCGGTGGACAGACCGGAACCGTCAGGAATTGCTGAAATGACCCTGGAGCTGAAGGGAAGTATCACTCTGGCACCAAAGAGTTTTACAGTTGTGAGAGTGAAATCCTGCTAACCCTGTTTATTCCATTTCCGCCATTCATTGGGGCTTACGTTCATGATATTTTTAAATGCCCTGGTAAAATGAAACTGGTTGGAATACCCTACATGCTGAGATACCTCGGCAATTGTCATATCTGTTGAGCGCAGAAGTTCGCAGGCTTTGTTGATTCGATACGTAATCAGAAATTCCTGCGGACTTTTCTGCGTCATTTTTTTAAAAAGTTTGCTGAAATAGCTTCGGTTCAGGCCCAGATTGGCCGCCATATCCTCCACTGTTATATTTTTCATATAGTAATTTTCGATAAATGCTGCGGTGGACTGTACGTAGAATTCCTTAATGTCGTTTTTGCCAAGGGGTGAGGCGGCGGCGGAATTCTCGATCAGCGCACTGAAAAAAAGATAGGCATATCCCATGGTCCGGGAAGGTATGATGCCCGGATGTGTCACGATATATTCCAGATAATCAAAAACAGCCTTCTGCCCTTCTTTTGTTTTTGCCCGGAAAATGGGGTTTTTCACAGAAAGACCGGCCTGTTTTACGTACTCGGCTCCTTTCAGTCCGTCGAATTCAAGCCACATGTATTCCCAGGGGTCGGTTCCATCGGCACTGTAATGGATCAGGGTATCCGGCTCAATCAGAAAAGCCTGTCCTTCATGAAGATGGTATGTGGTCGCTTCGCCCCGGTAATTGGTAATATACTGGCCTTTCCCTGAGAGAATACAGTGGATCAGATAGTGATTTCTCATGGCGGGACCAAACGTGTGATAGGGCTCACATTGTTCATATCCGTACTGATAAAGGGTCAGATCTAAAAAATCACTGCTTAAAAAATGGCATGTATGCATAAGATGCTCCTTGGAAATTCTTTTATATATCTGTTATATGGATTGGTTAATATACCCGAATGTGTTCTTACAGACCGCTATTTCATAAAAAGACACAAAATGGGATAAATGAAAACATACCGTCCCATGTACATGATTTGTGCGGCGTGTTACAATTTTCAGCGAAATAAAAAAATGATTCATGCAATTACGAGAAAAATGCATGAATTTTTGTAAATTCAATTGTTAAATATTGTAATGGTTATACGAATACACAACTAATATACAATTGAAAAAGATGTTTGTAAAGAGGCAAAATGTCGTATCGCAGGCGGACGTGCAATGGCATATTGGGGTATAAAAGGACAGCGGCCGTCCGGTAGAATCTGACATGATTCAGAAAAGAAGGGGATATTATGGAAAAATCAAGAGTTCTGCAGCTGCCGGATATAAAGTTTGAAGATGTCTATTTATGCTTTTGCGGCTATTCCGAGTGTCAGCCACTCCACAGCTACGGACCGACACCCCGGCCAAATTATATTGTTCATTACATTGTTGACGGGGAAGGAACGTATAAAGTGAACGAAAAAACCTATCATCTTGGGCCTGGCCAGGGGTTTGTGATTGAACCCGGTTCCATGGCATTCTACCAGGCAGATGAAAAAAATCCATGGACATATTTCTGGGTTGGTTTTTCAGGAAAGCATGCCGGAGAATATGTCAGCGATCTGGGCATCAACAGCGAACAGCTCGTTTTCCGTTCTGAAAAAGGAGAAGATTTACAGAAAATCGTATGTGAAATGTTGGAAAATGACAAAAAAACCATCAGAAATCAATATTTCCTGCAGGGGCTTCTGATGCTCTGGTTTTCAGTATTAATGGAGGATATGACACTGGAGAACGAATACAGCGACGGCCACGGCAATGTTTATGTAAGACGGGCAATTAATTTTATAAGGAATAATTATCAGCGGGGGATCAGGGTTACAGATGTGGCCGACTATATCTGTGTCAGCAGAAGTTACCTGCATATGCTGTTTCAGAATAATCTGGGCATGTCTCCTCAGGAGTTTCTGATCCGCTTTCGCGTATCAAGAGCCAAAGAACTGCTGACATTTACGGAAATGCCTGTGGAGGAAGTGGCGAAAGCCTGCGGATATGAGGATGCTTTAACATTTTCCAAAGCATTTAAAAAAGTAATCGGTGTACCGCCCAGCATATACCGCAAGGAGAACAGGAAAAAGAGTTGAATTAATTGAAATAGTGGACATTTTGACTGGTTTAAAGGACAAAAGAATCTACCGGAAAAAACAGAAGCGGGATTATAATACATTTATATGTTCAGTTTTGGATGTTCGTTTTTATATGTTCGGGGAGAAAATAAAATGAAGGAGAATGAAAAGTATGGAGTCATCTGATAAGTATCGTTTTGTTTCATTTTGCCGTTCAATGGATTGTAAAAATACACTGGATCTGAGCCTGCATATGAAGGGCTGCGGAATTGAAAACTGTATATCGGGAAGAAAAACCGGTCCCTGCCGGATCAGCGGTTACCACATACATATCGTACTGGCCGGAAAAGGAGTTCTTCGTCTGAAAAAGCAGAGCTGGGATTTGTCGGCAGGCATGATTTTCGTCCTGCTGGACGGGCAGGAGATGGAATATGAAGCGGATCAGGAAGATCCCTGGCAGTATGCCTGGGTAGCTGTCGAGGGAAGTAAAGTGTCATCGTGCCTGAGAGATGCGGGATTTGTCAGGTCACCGGTGCGCAGATGCAACTGTAATCCCGATTGTTTTGCAGAGATTATCGAAAAGATACTGGGCGTATCTGAGTCCACTCTGTATGACGAGCTGCAGAGAAACAGCTATCTGTATGAGCTGCTGGCGCTGCTGGTGGAAACCGGCGGTACAAAAAGGGAGAAAAAATACAGCGATTCCCAGGATCTGTATGTACAGAATGCAATTCAGTATATTCACAGGAATTATTCCCATATCAAAGTCAATGATATTGCTTCTTATATAGGAATTAACCGGTCTTATCTGACCACGATTTTCAAGAACAAACTGAATGTATCTCCCCAGGAATATCTGGTCAACTACCGGCTTAATAAAGCGAGACAGCTTCTGCAGACCACGGATCTGAGTATTCAGGATATTGCAGTTCGTGTAGGTTATGATAACCCGCTTACTTTTTCCAAAATGTTTAAAAATGCCTTTGGAGTCAGCCCGAAATATTACCGAAAAGACAACCGCTTTGTAGTATAACAAAAGCATTCTGCAAGAATGCAGGTACAGGATGTCGGACAAGATGGTAATTAATATCAGTAAAATGGCAGCAGTAAGAAATAGTTTTCGGTAAATTATTAGAAAAATATTCCAGAATTTTTCCGAAACAGGGCAAAAGGATAAAAATCACAAATTCGCTTGACAATCGAAAAAGAACGGCATATAATCCGTGTAAATCCGGAGAAACACATGAAAGCGCGCTCATTGTTATGGATTTGGAAACAGAGAATCCACCTCTCCTGCAGCATCCGGAAGGCAGCTGCGGAAAGAAAGGAGCAATCATAATATGAAGAGAAACATTAATTTATCAACCATAGAGGAAGCCAACCGTTTTGTATATGCAGCCAACCGTTTCGCAGGTGATATTGATATCAAGATCGGAAGATACACTCTGGACGCCAAGTCTCTGATGGGTGTACTGAGCATGGCAGTCGGCAGGACCGGTGAACTGAATATCATCGGCGGTGAAGAAGACCAGTCAGCTCTGGATGAACTTCTTGCGTTCTGCAATTAACGGATTTTATATCAGTTTATTACTTTAATTATTATATCAGTTTATTTTTTATCGGTTTATTTTTGGGAAAGCATTTGAATTTATTGAAGATCTGACATTTTATGCAGATCAGGTTTTAATAAGTCTGAACATTTTGTAAGCAATTGAAAAGAAGAGGCATCGTGGATGATGCCTCTTCTTTTTGAATTAATGAAAAAGTCCCGTTACGGCAAACCACAGAACGGGTACCAGAAGTGAGGGCAGCATATTCAGGGTTTTGCAGTCCTTGATTCCAAGGATGGAGAGTCCGGAACTGGCAATCAGAAAACCGCCCACAATGGAGATTTCCGTCATCATGTCCGATGTCATGAAGTTGCCCAACAACAGGGCACAGAGGTAGATACTTCCCTGCCATGCGAACAGGACGCCGGCGGCAAGTGCCATGCCGATGCCGTAAGTCGCCGCCAGAACCATGGAGGTGACAAAATCGAGAGTGGCATTGGTAAACAGGTAAGTATTGTCACCGTACAGGGCACTCTGCACCGGTCCAAGTATGGAGAGTGACCCGATACAGTAAAGAAGAATGCCCGTGGCCAGGCCTTCCCCCAGGCGGCTGGAAGAAAAGCGGGAGGAGAGACGCTGAAACCGGCCGTTCAGATCCAGCATGGTTCCGATCAGACTTCCCAGAGCCAGGCTGATGATAAACAGCACAGGATAGCTGCTTTGGGGCATGTTCTGGACAACAGAATTGATGCCCAGACCGGTGGCAGCCAGGCCCATGGCGGTAAACAGGGCTCCCTGATATTCTTCTTTGATCCCTTTTTTGAAAACACTTCCGATGATGCTTCCGGCAAGAATTGTGCCGGTGTTTACGATTGTTCCTAACATAATATGATTCTTTGCTGCGTATAATTGTTATCTGCGGTGAGGAACCGGATTGTATTTTCAGGTCCGGCCCCCGGCCGCTTTTGGTTATTTGATAAACTGGTTGACAACGTCCATGAGACCGTCAATGGCTTCACGGCGTTCTTCATCGCTTTCGAATTCCGATAACTCAGTCATGCACTCATTGATGTGTTCTTCCAGAATCAGTTTACTTAAACTGGTGAGCGCTGCGCGGACAGCAGCAAGCTGAATCAGAACTTCCGTGCAGTTGCGGTCCTCCGCAATCATGTTTTTGACTTTGTTGGCATGCCCGATGATTCGCGCCATCCGGTTGACCAGTCTGGCATTTTCTTCTTCAGAATGATGGTGCATGACAGTACCTCCGTTTGATAATTATTTGTGAGCGTCCTGATAGTCAAGGGCAGCGCCTACGAAACCTTTAAACAGGGGATGAGGGCGGTTGGGGCGGGATTTCAGTTCAGGATGAGCCTGAGTACCGATGAACCAGGGATGATCGGGAATCTCACACATCTCGACAATGCGTCCGTCGGGGGATTTACCGCACAGAGACATTCCGTTTTTCTCCAGAACTTTGCGGTAATCGTTGTTGACCTCATAGCGGTGTCTGTGGCGCTCGGAAATAAGATCGGTTCCGTATACCTGATAAGCTCTGCTGTTTTTGTCAAGGACACAGGGATAAGCTCCCAGTCTTAAAGTACCGCCGATGTCTGTAATGCCGTCCTGATCGGGCATCAGATGAATTACAGGATATGATGTGGAGGGATCAAGCTCCGCACTGTGTGCACTGGCGTAACCGACTACATGTCTTGCAAATTCCACGATAGCAAGCTGCATGCCCAGACAGAGTCCCAGGAAAGGAATATTATTCTCGCGGGCGTAGCGGATTGCGCTGATCTTGCCCTCGATGCCTCTGTCTCCGAAACCGCCGGGAACCAGAATACCGGAGATATCACCCAGAATTTCGGCTGCATTGTCATCAGTCAGCTGTTCAGAGTCCACCCATTTGATCGTTACTTCAGTACGGTGGTAGCAACCTGCATGTTTCAGAGATTCCACAACACTGATATAGGCATCGTGGAGTGCAATATATTTGCCGACCAGGGCGACAGTGACCTTTTTCTGGGGATGCTTCCAGGCGTCAATCATGGATGTCCATTCAGAAAGATCAGGTTCGGGACAGTCGAGATGGAGACATTCGCATACAACACTGGCCAGATGTTCTTTTTCCATGGCAAGAGGTGCTTCATAGAGAACTTCCACGTCCAGATTCTGCAGTACACGGTGAGCCGGTACGTTGCAGAAAATACCGATTTTTTCCTTGATCTTGTCATCGAGAGGAAGCTCGGAACGGCAGACAAGGATATCAGGCTGGATTCCCATGCCCTGAAGTGCTTTTACACTGGCCTGAGTAGGCTTTGTCTTCATCTCGCCGGAACAGCGCAGGTAGGGAATCAGTGTGACGTGGATCATGATGGCATTTTCACGTCCCACATCAAGCTGGAACTGACGGATCGATTCCAGAAAAGGCTGACTTTCAATATCACCTACTGTACCTCCGATTTCAATGATGGCAATTTCTGTCCTGTCATTGCTGTCAGAGTTGTAATTCCTGTAAAAACGGCTTTTGATCTCGTTGGTAATATGAGGAATAACCTGTACAGTTCCTCCTCCGAAATCACCGCGGCGTTCTTTTTCAATGACGGTAGAGTATACTTTACCGGTCGTCACATTGGAATTCTTATTAAGATTTTCATCAATGAAACGCTCGTAATGGCCCAGATCCAGGTCTGTCTCCGTACCATCCTCCGTAACAAATACTTCACCATGCTGAATCGGGTTCATGGTACCGGGGTCAATGTTGATGTAGGGATCAAATTTCTGCATGGTAACAGAATATCCTCTGGCCTTCAGAAGACGGCCAAGAGAAGCAGCAGTAATACCTTTTC
>JBJELO010000213.1:0-1951 GCA_051879195.1 Lachnospiraceae bacterium | reverse complement strand
CCTTTCAAAAACAATCCCTACGAGCCGGAGGATCCTCTGAGCCGTGCGATTTATGAGAGAGTGCAGGAAGGCACCGCATTCAATGCATCTGCCATCGTGCCCAATGACCACTGGTCTGTACTGGGAGCAGCCATGCAGAAATACCTTGCGGGAAGAAGCGACAGAGAAGAACTGATTGAATCCATCCAGGCTTACTGGGATGAACAGAAGTAGAAAGAAGGTCAGAATATGAAATCGAATCAAAAAGGAAAAGATTTTTTAATATTTGCACTGCCGGGTATGTTTTGTTTCTTCGCGGTCGTTATGATACCCTTTGTTTATGGTATTTATCTGACTCTGACAGACTGGAACGGTGTGTCAAATGTCAAGAATTTCGTGGGTCTTGAGAATTTTGCAGGTGTTTTTAAGGATACACAGTTCTGGACCTCGCTGCTGTTGACCTTCAAATATGTAATTCTTGTGGTTCTCATTGTCAATGTGCTGGCTTTTGCCATTGCATATCTTCTGACAAGAGGAATCAAGGGGCAGAATTTCTTCCGGGCAGGCTTCTTTACACCGAATCTGATCGGCGGTATCGTACTCGGTTACATCTGGCAGTTCGTATTTTCCAGAGTATTTGTAAAAATCGGGGAAGTCACGGACTGGAGTCTGTTTGAAGTATCATGGCTTTCGGATCCCACCAAAGCATTTGCGGCGCTGGTTATGGTGTCCGTATGGCAGCTGTCCGGTTATATGATCCTGATCTATGTGGCCGGTTTCATGGGACTCAGCGAAGATGTGATGGAAGCTTCCAGCCTGGACGGCGCATACGGATGGACCAGGATGAAAAATATTGTGATGCCTCTTATGATGCCTTCCGTAACCATCTGTCTGTTCCTGACACTTTCCAGAGCGTTTATGGTATACGATGTGAACCTGTCCCTGACTGCGGGCGCGCCCTACGGCACCACGGAACTGGCGGCTATGCATGTATATGAGAAGGCATTTACATCGAGACAGTTCGGTGTGGGTCAGGCGGAAGCGATTATTCTGTTCCTCATCGTTGCTCTGATCAGCGGTATTCAGGTATATATTACAAAGCAGAAGGAGGTTGAAGCGTAATGAATCAGAATATGATTGGTGGAAAAAAGAAAAAAGTCACGAATCTCATTTCGATGATTGTGCTGATTGTTGTTTTTATCGCTTATATGTTCCCGTTTATCATGGTTGTGATCAATTCACTGAAACAGAAGCGGGATATTATCAAGAGCCCTTTTTCCTGGCTGTTTACGATCAAAGGCCTGTCATTTGACAACTTTGTAAAAGCATTTACCCAGATGGATTTCCTGAATGCGTTCAAGAATTCCCTGATCGTGACGGTTTCTGCCACAGTATTTGTCACAATTCTGGCAGCCATGCTGGCGTACTATATCGTCCGCAATAACAATCTGATTTCCAAGATCACCTTTGCCTTGATGGTGGCTTCCATGATCATTCCTTTTCAGGCAATCATGATTCCGCTGGTCAGCATATACGGCGGTACGCTGAATATCCTGAATCACAGACTGACGCTGATCTTCATGCATACAGGATTTTCCATGGCCATGACGGTGTTCATGTTCCACGGATTTATCCGGGGAAATGTACCGGCAGCGCTGGAAGAAGCAGCCTATATTGACGGATGTACCCATACGCAGACTTTCTTCCGCATCGTACTGCCGCTGCTGAAACCGATTATTTCCACAACGGTAATCCTGAATGCGCTGGCATTCTGGAATGACTTCCTGCTTCCGTCTCTCGTACTGACAGACAAAAAGCTGCTGACTCTGCCTCTTTCCACATACAGTTTCTACGGAACCTATTCCGCTGATTACGGTACGATCATGGCCGGTCTGCTGCTCTGTGTGGTTCCGATTCTGATTCTGTACGTGGCACTGCAGAAGCAGATCATCGGCGGCGTGGTAGCCGGAGC
>JBJELO010000212.1:0-1953 GCA_051879195.1 Lachnospiraceae bacterium | reverse complement strand
GCAGTGTGATAACCAATCTGCTTCCAAGGTTTGCAGGGGAAGCGGTGGGGCAGTATCCCAGGCTTCTGACCATGGCGATTACGATTCTGGGGTGCTGTATCCTGTTTACCGGAGGTATTCCCAAAATCATGCTGTCGGTTTTTATTGCCGATGTATGGATGGGAATCAATGAAATTCTGATGGTGATCCTGTTCTGCCTGATCTGCGGGAAAGATCTGAATCAGATGTATCTGTATCAGTATGAAGAATATCCGGTTCTTCAATGGATGCTGGAGATTGGGACAGGTTTTACAATGCTGCAGGTATGGAAGCCTGTTTTTCACAGGTACAGGAGAATGAAGGTGTCGGATGGGAAACCATACGTTTTCCTGAGCATCTGCGTGCTGCTCTGTATGAGTATGTTTCAGATCAAACCGCTGGGACTGATGAGGGAGGATGGATTTCCCTACTATTATACGCTTATCTATGGAACAGCATTTCTGGTTGCTGTGGTTCTTGTACTGTGTTATAACCGGAAATGCAGGGTGGAGGGCGAGATTCAGGAACTGTATCTGAAACAGAAGCTGGAAGAGGAGTATGCCATGCTTTTTGCGGATATGGACAAGGAGATGCGCTGCTTCCGCCATGACCTGAAAAAGCATATGGATGCGCTGGAGTATCTGGCCGGAAGCGGAGAAATCCATATTCCGAAGGATATGCTGGAGAAATATCAGAATGATCTGAAAGCTGTCTATGAAAGGGTAACCTACGGCAATTACTGCTGTAAATATGATGTAAATCTGATCCTGACACAGACCGCAGATGTATGTAAACGAAATTATGCGGGGTTTTCGGCCGCACTGAGAAATCTGGATCTGGATTCGCTGCCGCTGAATCTCAGGGTACAGCTGTTTCAGCTGCTGAAACAGTGGATGGAAGAGCAGCGGATAGAAGAAGGCAGCTGGTTTACCATGGACGGTATGAGTACAGCAGGGTTCCACACTCTGAAAGTATCCCTGAAAAAAGGAAAGAAAGAATTTCGGGGGAGAGAAAAACTTCGTGGAAGAGTAAAATTTCAGGAAAAGTTCCGTCGGCTTTTGTATTCCGGGAAAATGACTGTCGAAATCAGAAAGCTGCTCCACGGATACCACGCTGCAGTGAAAACGAAACAGGTGGACGGAGAAATTTTTCTGACCGTAAGCTGGTATGGGGGATAAATATGTTTCAGACAACGGTTATCATTGTTTTGATGGGATTTGTTATCGGGACCATGTGCTGTCTGGCTGCCGGTATTCAGTACAGGAAGATGGAGCACCGGCGAAATCTGCTGGAAGTGCAGGTGAACATGGAGAACCAGCATTATATGATTCTGGAAAAACAGCTGGAACAGAATGGAATTTACCTTGCCGAAATCGAAAAACAGATTGAACTGATGGACCGGTGCATCAGTTCGGGAAACAGCAGGAATCCGGGGCTTCTTCGGGAATGCAGGGACAACCTGCTGGAAACGAAGAAAAAACTGAGTATGGAGAAGTACTGCACTAACCCTGTTATCAATGCTGTATTCCATCATAAAAAAGAGGAATGCAGAGAGAAAAACATTCAGATTATTATGAATCTGTCCTTATTTCAATGCGATTTTGTAAAGGAAGTTGACATGGTAGGGATTCTGTACAACCTGTTCGATAACGCCATAGAGGCCTGCTGTCAGCTGGAGGATGAGAAAGAGCGGTTTCTGACTGTTACATGTGAGAATCGGGAACGGGAAAATGTCCTGGAATTTACAAATTCCAGAAATCCTGCTTTTGATCCGGAAAGGAAAGGGAACGGGAAAACCTGGAAAAAGGATATTGAAAATCACGGACTGGGTCTGGAGATCCTTGAGAAGCTTGTAAAAAAATATCAGGGAACCCTTGCTTTCGAAAGGCTCCCTGATCGGTTTCATGTTACCATATCATTCCCGGCTGCATGATC
>JBJELO010000211.1:0-8684 GCA_051879195.1 Lachnospiraceae bacterium | reverse complement strand
GTTGTACAGCAGATCGATTCTCCTCAGAATCTGTACGATCATCCTTACAACAAGTTCGTTGCAGGTTTCATGGGTTCACCGCAGATGAACATCCTCAATGCAAAATGCGGCAAGGACGGCAATCAGGTTACTCTTACATTCGGCGGCGGTACAATCAAGCTGGATAAAGAAAAATCCGCTATGCTGGAAAACTATGTCGGCAAGGAAGTTTCCTTCGGTATCCGTCCTGAAGACGTACATGATGACCCTGCATTCATCGCTGAGAACCCTGATATGGTTATCAACGCTACCATCCGTGTATACGAAATGTTAGGTGCTGAAGTTTACCTGTACTTTGATATTGATGACACCAACGTAACAGCAAGAGTTAAACCTGATACAACAGCAAGACCCGGCAGCCAGGTTAAATTCGCTCTCGATATCAAGAAGATTCATGTATTCGACAATGAAACAGAACTGACTATTTTCTAATAGTATGATTTGACATTTTGAACAGAAATGTAACACTGTTCTGAACTGTGAGAGAGGAAATATGGAAAAAATTCATATTTCCTCTTTTTTTTTTCCGGATTTTAGAGTATCATATATAGTGATGGATTCTATGAATCCAATTCGGGAATGGAAAAACATCAGAACAATAAAAAGGAGATGTAATTTTATGATTTCAAACCAGATTCTTCTGAATACGATTGAAGGACTGAAAGCGATTACCAGAGTGGATCTCTGTGTATCAGATACAGAGGGAAAGATTCTGGCATCCACCTTTCAGGATGCTGAAGATTATGAACAGGCTATTGTCAATTTCGTAGAATCTCCTGCCGACAGCCAGGTTCTTCAGGGATATCAGTTTTTCAAGGTATTCGATGAAAATCAGCTTGAATATGTACTGCTGGCAAGAGGTGCCGGTGATGATGTGTACATGATAGGTAAGATGGTGGTATTCCAGATTCAGAACCTGCTGGTTGCATATAAAGAGAGATTTGACAAGGATAACTTTATTAAAAATCTGCTTCTGGACAACCTGCTTCTGGTGGATATTTATAACCGTGCCAAAAAGCTTCACATTGATATCAGTGTGAGACGTATCGTATTTGTCATTGAGACACGCAATGAGAATGACAGCAACGCTCTTGAGACTGTCAAGAGTCTGTTTGCGGCAAGAAACAAGGATTTCATCACCGCTGTGGATGAAAAGAACATTATCCTGGTGAAGGAATTAAAGCCCACTGAAAGCTATGAGGATATGGACAAGACTGCCAAGGTGATTCTGGATATGCTCAATACGGAAGCCATGTCCAAGGTTCACATTGCCTACGGCACCATCGTTCATGAGATCAAGGAAGTATCACGTTCCTACAAGGAAGCGAAGATGGCCCTCGATGTGGGCAAGATCTTCTACAGCGACAAGAACGTGGTTGCCTACAACAATCTGGGTATCGGCCGTCTGATCTATCAGCTCCCCATGTCACTGTGCCGTATGTTCATCAAAGAGATTTTCGACGGCAAGTCGCCTGATGATCTGGACGAAGAAACCCTTACAACCATCAACAAGTTCTTTGAGAACAACCTGAACGTATCCGAGACCTCACGTCAGCTGTATATTCACAGAAATACGCTGGTTTACCGTCTCGATAAGCTGCAGAAGAGCACCGGACTCGATCTGAGAGTATTTGAGGATGCCATCACCTTCAAGATTGCTCTTATGGTTGTAAAGTATATGAATTATATGGAAACACTGAACAATTAATTGTATTTGATGGGAAAGTTCATGTGATTGATACCATTGATGTAACTGCTGCCGGGGCATATCAGCTCCGGCAGTTTTTTGTACGGCAGGGAATTGAATAACAGAAAATGGTGTTATCTGTTATGGAAAAGCTGCAGGGGGGATTATGTACCGCGTATTGATTGTGGAGGACGATGAGGCGATTGCTTCCGTTATTGAAAAAAAGCTGCGGATGTGGGGGCTGGAGGCTGCCTGCATCCGGGACTTTAAAAATGTGCTGCAGGAATTTATACATTATGATCCGCAGCTGGTGCTGCTGGATATTTCACTTCCGTTTTATAACGGATATCACTGGTGCACGAAGATCCGGGAACTGTCAAAGGTGCCCATTTTATTTCTGTCATCGGCGTCGGACAATATGAATATTGTCATGGCCATGAATATGGGCGGTGACGATTTTATCGCCAAGCCCTTTGACATGAATGTGCTGATTGCCAAGATACAGGCAATTCTCAGGAGGACCTATGATTTCGGCGGTCAGGTGACCATACTGGAACACCGGGGGGCCATGCTCAATACCGCCAATGCGTCTCTGACCTGGAACGGACAGAAGATCGATCTGACGAAAAATGATTACCGCATTCTTCAGACACTGATGGAACATAAGGGGAAGGTGGTCAGCAGGGATCTGCTGATGCAGCGGCTCTGGGAGAATGACAGTTTTGTGGACGAGAATGCGCTGACGGTGAATATTGCAAGGCTCAGAAAGAAACTGGATGCGGCTGGACTGACTGATTTTATTGTTACGAAAAAAGGGATGGGGTATATCATTGAGTAAAAAACACAAAGACAATCTGGTCCGTTATATTCGCGGGCATCGGAAAGTGATTCTGGTGTATGTTCTTTTTACGCTTGTATCCGCTACCATATTCGTTCTGTATCAGCTTCCTGTGGCTGCTGTGGGATATGCCGCGGCTGTCTGCGGTTTTCTGGGACTGCTGATCCTGGCATGCGATTACCGGAAATTCTGCCGCAGACGCAGTGAGCTGGGGCTGGCACAGAAGGAAATCACGGTGTCCGCGGAGCGCTTTCCCGGGGCGTCATATCCGCTGGATACAGATTATCAGAATATCATAAAAGAACTTTTCAGGGACCGTCAGGAAATCATGAATGAAAAAAACGAGGCATTTTCCGAAATGATGGAGTACTATACACTCTGGGTTCATCAGATTAAAACACCCATCGCGGCACTCCGCCTGCAGCTGCAGGAGCAGGATTCCGCAGAAAACCGGCAGATGCTGGAAGAAGTTCAGCGGATTGAACAGTATGTGGAAATGGTGTTGACCTATCTGCGTCTGGATTCGGATTCCACGGATTATGTAATCAGACAGTATGATCTGGATGATATCATCCGGCAGGCCCTGCGCAGATTTGCACCTCAGTTTATCCGCAGAAAACTGCAGCTGATATATGAGCCGCTTTGCTGTCAGGTCCTTACCGATGAAAAATGGCTGCTGTTTGTGGTGGAACAGGTGATTTCCAATGCATTGAAGTATACGAAAAAGGGCAGTATTTCCATTACCCTGGAGGATCATGATATATTGTGCATCCGCGATACGGGAATCGGCATCAGGCCGGAAGATCTGCCCCGGATTTTTGAAAAAGGCTATACCGGCTGCAACGGAAGAGACGATAAAAAAGCCAGCGGAATCGGCCTGTATCTCTGCCGCAGGATATGTGACAGACTGGGACACGGAATTCTGGCAGAATCGGACGGCGTTCACGGAACCGCCGTGAAGATTGATCTGAGCTGTGAAAAGCTGGAAGTGGAATAGAAATTGATCAGTTATATCCGCAACCTTTCAGAATTGTAAGATTGGAAGAGGAAATGAAAGCCGCATCTATGGCAGGTCATTTCCTTTTTTTGTAGAATGGAAACTGTTAAGAGAGGAAAATCAGACAGGAGGAATGTGTAATGTCAATTCTGGAAGTGAAAAATGTTCAGAAAATATATACCACCCGCTTCGGCGGCAATAAGGTAAAGGCACTGTCCAGTGTGTCTTTCAGTGTGGAAGAAGGAGAATATGTGGCAATTATGGGGGAATCGGGTTCCGGTAAAACCACGCTGCTGAATATTCTGGCGGCTCTTGACTGGCCGACGGCGGGGACGGTTCTGCTGGACGGTAAAAATCCTGCGAAAATCAGGGAATCCGGGATTGCGGCTTACCGCCGTGATCATCTGGGTTTTGTATTTCAGGATTTCAATCTGCTGGATACGTTTTCGCTGTATGACAATATTGTGCTGCCGCTGGTGCTGGCGGGCAGACCGTGGCAGGAAATGAGACAGAGGGCGCTTCCCATTGCAAAGCAGCTGGGAATTGAAGAACTTCTGGAAAAGTATCCTTATGAGGTTTCCGGCGGGCAGAAGCAGAGGGCTGCGGTAGCCCGGGCTCTGATCACCGCTCCCCGTCTGATTCTGGCGGATGAACCGACGGGGGCACTGGATTCCCGTGCTTCCGATGAACTGCTACGTCTTTTCGGTCAAATCAATGAAGGCGGTCAGACGATACTGATGGTTACCCATTCGGTCAAAGCGGCCAGTCATGCAGGCCGTGTGCTGTTTATCAAGGACGGACAGGTATTTCATCAGATTTACCGGGGCAGCAGCACCAATGAAGAACTCTATCAGAAAATATCCGATACGCTGACAATGCTGACGACAGGTGGTGATAACAGATGAAAAGAGGCTTTTATCCAAAACTGGCACTGACCGGCATCCGCAAAAACCGGCAGACGTATATTCCGTATCTTCTGACCTGTATCGGCATGGTCGCCATGTTTTACATTGTATATGCACTTTCTAAAAATGATGCGCTGGCGGCCATGAGAGGGGGAGATACGCTGCAGGCAATGCTTTCCCTGGGTACCGGGATCATGGGAATTTTTGCAGTGATTTTCCTGTTTTATACCAATTCTTTCCTGATCCGGAGAAGGAAAAAGGAATTCGGACTTTACAATATCCTGGGAATGGGAAAAAGAAATCTGGCTCGGGTTCTGATCTGGGAATGCGCAATCATGTATGCGATTTCCGTGGCAGGAGGTCTGTTCTGCGGCATCCTCTTTTCAAAGCTTGGAGAACTCTGCATGGCGCGTATGCTGGGAGAAAAAGCAGGTTTTGATTTCTTTGTATCGTTTACGTCCATAAAATGGACAGCAGTACTGTTTCTGGCAATTTTTATCCTGATTCTCATAAATAATCTTCGCCAGATACAGATGTCACGTCCGGTGGAACTGCTCCACGGAGATGAGACAGCGGAAAAACCGCCGAAAGCCAACTGGCTGCTGGCGCTTGTCGGTGTGGTTTTGCTGGGAACGGCTTATTTTCTGGCAGTGGTGATTGATGAGCCACTTTCTGCACTGACCTGGTTTTTCGTGGCAGTTGTCATGGTGATTGCAGCCACATATCTGCTGTTTATCGCCGGCAGCGTGGTATTCTGCAGACTGCTTCAGAAAAATAAAGCATTTTATTATAAAACCAGTCATTTTATCTCCGTGTCTTCCATGGCTTACCGGATGAAGCAAAACGGTGCGGGGCTGGCTTCCATCTGCATTCTTTCCACCATGGTGCTGGTAACTCTGTCCTCCACAGTCTGTCTCTACATCGGGCTGGAAGACAGCCTTCATCACCGTTATCCGCGGGATATCGTGGTGGAAACCAGCTATGTGAAGGAACAGGATACGGAAAGGGTTCATGAAAATATCGGCACAATACTGGAAGAATACGGGGAAACACCGGAAAATGAACTTCATTACCGGTATCTTCCGGCGGGAACTTTTTTTGAAGGAAATACCGGGCATTTTGATTACAGCAAAGTCAGTGTTTCTTCAAAGAACAGTGAGATCGATCAGCTGTTTGTGATTTCGATTGATGATTACAATCGCCTGATGGAAAAAAACGAAACGTTGACGGATGATGAGGCACTGATATTCTGTACCAAAAGAGACTGGCAGTACGATACGGTGGAACTGGATGGAGTCGGTACCTGGAAAATCAAAGAAACGGTACCGGAATTTGTGTCAAATGGCGTGGATGCCATGCAGATGGTTCCTTCTGTGTATCTGTTTGTTTCCGATCTGAAAGAGATAGAAGCTTCCATGACGCATGTCACCATGTCGGATGGGATGGAATACAGGATCACGGGAATTGATTATTACGGATTTGATCTGAATTGTGATGATGAAAAACAGACGGCAATTCTGAAAACCATCTGTGAGAAAGGACAGAACGGCATCAGTGGTCATGAACTGGAAGACGGGCAGTATTCCGGAATGAAAGCGGAAGGAATTGCCGGAGGACGTTCGGACTTTTACGGATTGTACGGGGGACTGTTTTTTCTGGGCATTTTCCTGGGAATCGTATTTATCCTGGGAGCAGTGCTGATCATGTATTATAAGCAGATCATTGAAGGATACGAAGACAGGAAACGTTTTGCCATCCTGCAGCAGGTGGGAATGACGGAAAATGAGATCCGTAAAAGCATCAATTCGCAGATTCTCATGGTATTTTTCCTGCCGCTGGCCGTGGCCGGAATCCACACCGCATTTGCTTTCCCCATTGTTTCCAGAATTCTGCTTCTGCTGGGACTGGTCAATACAAAACTTCTGATTGGCGTTACTGCGGCCTGTTATCTGCTATTTGCTCTGTTTTATGTGTCAGTTTACATGGCAACCTCCAGAGTATATTACGGAATCGTAACAGGTGAGAAATAAAAACATGAAAATTTTGTGAAAACGAACACAAGTTCTTGATTTAACCGGCGATTTGTGGTAAACTGGTGCATGTATTATTGAAGAAGGATAGAAGTCCGGTCCGGTAAAGTATGGAGAAAGCAGCGATATCGGACAGGAAAGGACTTTTGGAAGGGAGTGAAAGGTGCATGGCCGGAAGAGATGACTGGGGAAAGCAGGAACGGCAGTCTTACGGAGAGGACCCTGCGAAGAACAGGATGGCGAACTGCGGAGACGGCAGCAGAGCTGACGACAATGCAGGTGATGGTCCGAAGTATGACACAGGTACAGGAAGCAGCGTCCCGGATCACGATAATGGCAACAGCTATAAGTGTGACTGGCTGGAGCAGCGGCGGACCGGAGAGACAGGCGGCAGCAGCGGAAGTGAAGGCAGCAGCGGCCGGAACACTGGAAACGGAGACGGCAGCAGCTGGAACAACGGAAGCGGAAATGGCAGCAGTGACCGGAACAGCGGGAACGGAGATGCCGGCAGCAGCTGGGATGGCGGAAAGGCAGGCAGCAATGGTCTGGATGGAGGAGATAAAAAGTCCGGAAGGAAAAAGGGCAGCACGGGAAAGGGAATTCTGATTGGAATCCTGATCGTTCTGATTCCGGTTCTTACGCTGACAGGCGTGGGCGCATATGTGCTTCATTCCTCGGGAAGCCATCTGGAGGTCGTATCAGACAGCGATTTCGACATGTCAGCTATAGAATCAAAGCTGAATCTGATTCAGAGTGTGATTGATTCCTGTTTCCTGTTTGATTACGATAAAGATGAACTGGCGGAAAGCATTTATGCGGGATATGTGGAAGGCCTGGGAGATCCTTATACCTGTTATTACACAGAAGAAGAATATAAGGATATGATGGAATCCAGCGAAGGCACCTATTATGGAATCGGCGTGATGATTTCTCAGGAGGTAGATACAGGACGGGTTTATGTGATCCGCGTATTTTCGGGAAGTCCTGCTGAGGAAGCCGGTATGAAAGAGGGAGATATCATTGCCGAAGTGGAAGGAAAAGAGGCCACCGGTATGGATCTCAACGAAGTAGTAGCTGCCATTAAAGGCGCAGAAGGTACGACTGCGAAGATTAAGATTTACAGGGAAAGCGAGAAGCAGGAACTGACTCTTGATGTGGAACGCCGTCAGGTGGATGTGGATACGGTATATTACAGGATGCTGGACAACAACATCGGTTATCTGGAACTGACGGAATTTGATTCCGTATCAACGAATCAGTTTATTTCGGCACTGGAAGATCTGAAATCACAGGGTATGGAGGCTCTTGTTCTGGATCTCCGCAATAACCCCGGCGGCATGCTGGATGTGGCGGTTTCCATAGCAGATGAACTGATCGACACGGGTACAGTGGTTACAATTCGTGATAAAGCGGGCAATGAGGAGGCGTATACGGCTGAAGAGGAAGGTTCTCTCGGCATTCCTCTGGCAGTTCTGGTCAACGGTGATTCTGCCAGCGCCTCGGAAGTACTTTCCGGCTGCATCCGCGATTATGATGCAGGAATTCTGGTGGGAACCCAGACATTCGGTAAAGGAATCGTACAGAATATCATTCCTTTTACCGACGGAACAGCCATGAAGATCACAACGGCACATTATTACACGCCCAACGGCACGGACATTCACGGTGTGGGCATCACGCCCGACATCGTTGTGGAAGATGATAAAGCAACGGAAGACGTGGATGAACAGCTGGAAGCGGCAATTGATGCACTGATGAAGGACAGGCAGTAATCAGCAATGTAGTGATTGACGAATTGACGATTGTTTTTTATAATTGGTTTTTATAAAGAGTAGATTTTCCCGCGGCGGCGGAGCAGACAGATTCCGGAATCGTTTTTCCCGCCTGCTTGGAGAGGATGCAGGGGAGCCCTGTCCGCCCGGGAGTGAATCAGGAGGAAGATATGAGTAATACCAAGATACCCGATACATATTTTTCCATGCTCAGTCTTTATGAGACTCAGGAAGCAATCGGAACAATCAAGAACATTTTTGAGAAAAAGCTGTGCATGGCTCTTCAGCTGAAGAGAGTGACGGCTCCCCTTGTTGTAGATCCGGCAACCGGTCTGAATGATGATCTGAACGGTGTGGAGCGACCGGTTGATTTCGATATTCCTGCTGTCCATGCGGACGCGCAGGTGGTTCAGTCA
>JBJELO010000210.1:0-34528 GCA_051879195.1 Lachnospiraceae bacterium | reverse complement strand
AAGAAATCGTATCGGCTGTTGGCGGTGCCGGTAATGTGACATCACTGGTTCATTGCGCAACACGCCTGCGGTTTGTGCTGAAGGATGAAGGTCTTGCCGATGATGCGGTACTGAAGAACCTGAACGGGGTGCTGGGAGTTGTCCATTCCGGCGGACAGGTTCAGATCATTATCGGCAACAAGGTATCCGTGTTATATGAGGTGATTCTGAAAAATACGGAGATCGGCGGCAGCGGTAAAACAGATGCGGAAAAACAGGGGAAAGATTCCAAAGAATCCGGATCTGACGGGGAAGGAAAAAAGAAAAGTATTTTTGCCGTACTGATCGATACCATCTCGGGTATTTTTGCTCCGCTTCTGATGGTTATGTGTGGTTCCGGTGTACTGAAAGGTCTTCTGGCAATCTGTACGACGACAGGAGTGCTGACGGATGCGGATGGCACTTACCAGATTTTATACGCAGCCGGCGACGCTATTTATTACTATATGCCGATTCTGCTGGCGTATTCTTCTGCAAAGAAATTCAACTGCAATCGGTTTGCCGCTGCTGCGCTGGCCGGTGCGATGATGTATCCGAATATTGTGTCTCTGGCGGATGCGGGAACAGCAATCACGTTTTTGCATATACCGGTGAAGCTTGTTAATTATTCCTGTTCTGTACTGCCCATTATTTTCGCAGTATATATCATGAGCAAGCTGGAAAAACTCTGCAAGCGCTATGTGCCGGAGGCAGTTTATTCCTTTATGACACCGTTTATCCTGCTGATCGTGATGGTTCCGCTGACTCTGCTGGTTGTAGGCCCTGTTCTTACCGTTGTTCAGGATGCACTGGCTGCATTATTCAGTGCGATTTACGGAATCAGCCCGGTTGTAATGGGTGTTGCGGTGGGCGCCTTCTGGAACCTGCTGGTTATGTTCGGTGTACACTGGTCTGTCATTCCCATCTGTCTGAACAATATCAAGGTACTGGGATATGACAACATTCTTCCGATGGTTGGACCTGCAAACTTCTGTCTGGCCGGAGCATCTCTGGGAGCATTTTTACGGACAAAAAACAGGAATTTCAAGCAGCTGTCCGGTTCTGCTGCACTCAGCGGTGTATTCGGTATTACGGAACCTACGATTTACGGTGTGGCGCTGCCTTATAAGAAACCGTTTATCGTGTCCATGGCGGCCGGTGCAGTCGGAGGCATCTTTGTGGGTATTTCGGGAGCAACGGTAAGCTCTTCCGTAATTCCCGGCCTTCTTACACTGCCGGCATTTCTGGGGGATGGATTCGTACTTTTCCTGGTAGGATGTGCGGTCGCATATTTCGGAGCGGCAATCGGAACCTTCCTCTTCGGATTCAATGATTCCATGCTGGAAAAATAATATAATATCCTGAATCATACAACAATAATACAACAATACAACATCATAATAATGCGGGGGCTGTCGCACTAACTTAGGTATAGTGCCATAGTCCCTTTTTCGTCCAGTTCCCGTTCCAGCCCATATATCTCCTTCCGGGACCCGCTCTCGCTCAGGTGCAAACGCAGCGGATTCTAAGCTCTCGAACTCCCTTTCAGGAAGTCCGATCGCTAAGAACCGGCGTTTGCAATGGTCCCTTTCAGGAGATTTATGGACTTCCACTGGGATAATAAAAAAGCAAAAAAAGAGCAGCCGGACTTCTTTGCAAAAGCCGGCTGCTGTTGTATTATACAAGTATGCAACTACAAAATATAATACAAAAAGATTATACAGCAAATCAGATTTATTATCAATTCAAACTTCCATTAAATATTGACTGTATCATACCAGAAGATGACTCTGTGCGGCTGCTCAGCCAGTTCGTAGAAGGGATGGATCTGAACGATTTATATGCAACGTATTCCAGAATTAAGGAAAATCAGGCGACACCGCGCCAGCTTCTGAAGGTCATGATTTATGGATATATGAACCACCGGTATTCTTCCAGGGAGATTGAGAGTTCCTGCAGGCGTGATATTAATTTCATGTTCCTTCTGGAGGGTGCACCGGCACCGGACCATGCGACAATTGCACGTTTTCGTTCCCTGCACTTTGCACAGTGCTCTGAGAGGCTCTTTGCAGAAATAACAAATATCCTTTACGAGATCGGGGAAATTTCCGGAAGAGATCTTTTTATCGATGGGACAAAAATCGAAGCTGCAAGCAATAAGTACACGTTTGTCTGGAAAAAGGCCGTCACAAAAAACATGGAAAAGCTGCTTCAGAAGATGGCTGACCTGGTCGCATCCTGTGAGGAAAAATATGGGATCCGCGTTATTTATGACGGTAAAGTGCGCATGAGGCATATGAAGCGTCTGCGGAAGAAACTTTATGCATTGAAAGAAAAAGAAGGGATCGAGTTTGTGCACGGCACGGGGAAAAGAAAGAGTGAGCTGCAGAAATCCATGGAAACTCTGGAAGAATATCTGGACCGTCTGAAAAAATACACTCAGCAGGTGCATATCTGCGGTTCAAGGAACAGTTATTCAAAAACCGATCATGATGCAACATTCATGCGCATGAAAGAAGATGCCATGGGAAACGGCCAGCTGAAACCGGCATACAATCTCCAGCATGGTGTGGATTCCGAATATATCACATGGCTCACGGTCGGTCCGCAGCCGACAGATACCACAACCCTGATCCCATTTCTGGAAAGTATGGAACCATATCTGAATTTTAAGTATCAGAATATCGTTGCGGATGCCGGATATGAAAGTGAAGAGAATTACCTGTTTCTGGAAAAGAACGGACAGACTGCCTTTATCAAAACCACGAATTATGAAAAAGCAAAGACCCGGAAATACAAAAATGATATCGGCATCCCGGAAAACATGGATTATGACCCGGAAGAGGATGTATATACCTGTCACAATGGAAAGAAACTGAAAGTGAAAGCGGTCCGCCATCAGAAATCAAAGACCGGCCATGTATCAGAAAAAACGATCTATTCCTGTGAAGACTGCAGCGGCTGTCCTTATAAGACGAAATGCATCAGGGGAAACAACTGCAAAACCCCGATGGAAGACCGGACGAAAAACATCCAGGTATCGAAAGTATTTAAAGAAAAGCGGGAACAGGATCTGGAGCGGATCACCAGTGAACAGGGATGTCAGCTGAGGATGAACCGGAGTATTCAGGCAGAAGGATCTTTCGGAGAAGTGAAGGCCGATATGTCTTTCAGAAGATATCTGTGCACAGGAAAAAGGAATGTTCAGGCCGAAAGTATTCTGCTGGCAATGGCACATAACATGAACAAGCTGCACCATAAAATCCAGGGAGAGCGGACCGGCACCCATCTGTATGAACTGAAAAAAAGCTCATGATTTTGACATTTTAAAACAGAACATCAGTGAAAAAGTTCATGAAATCATGAGCTTTGTTAAAGTACGCCTTTTTTATGAAATACCTCAATATTTTAATAAAAACGAATACAGATTTACGCAAAAGAGGCTGCGCATTAACTGTTTTTAATTAGGTTAATGCGACAGCCCCTTTTTACATTTCCTGTGGTATATTATGATACAAGGGTCAAAAGGTCATGGATTTCGGGAGCGTGAAACGCGGAGAAATTCGTTTGTATCATGGCGTCAAATGAATCTGACACCACAGGAGGAATTGAACTATGAAAGTACTGATTACAGGTTTTGAACCCTTCGGGGGCGAAAAGGTGAATCCTGCATGGGAGGCGGTAAGAATGCTTCCGGATACCATTGCAGGTGCAGAGATTGTCAAATTGCAGATTCCGACGGTTTTTTCAGAAAGTGTGCATGCGGTGGAGGCAGGCATCTGCACGTATTACCCGGATGTGGTGATAAGTGTCGGGCAGGCGGGCGGACGTTCCTGCGTGACGGTTGAGAAAGTGGCCATTAATCTGGCGGATGCCCGGATTCCGGACAATGCAGGGGAACAGCCCGTGGACGAACCGCTTCAGACGGACGGACCGGCTGCGTATTTTGCCACAATTCCGGTGAAGAATATTGTGGCAAATGTGCGCAGCCACGGAATCCCCTGCCATATTTCCTATACGGCAGGCACGTATGTATGCAACTGCGTTATGTACCAAGTGCTGCATCTGGCATCTGTCAGATATCCGGATATCCGGGCCGGATTTATTCATGTGCCTTTCTCAGCGGAACAGGCAGTCGAAAAACCGGCAGGAACTCCTTTTATGCCGCTGGCGGCCATTGCAGAAAGTCTGAAATATGCAGTGGAGGCATGTATTCCGGAGACATCCCGCCGAAAAGACCGTTAAAAAGAGAACGCCTGTAATCTATTGCGGAACAGGATTATCTGCTGGAACTGTAAGAAACATTGTTTTCTGTCTGTGAACCGGCAGAGGGGAAAACAAACTTCTACACATTTTACCGGCTGGGGCATGTATAATTGCGTGAGAGAACCTGAAAATAACATGAAAACAACACGGGATAAGAATATGGAATATGAATATTTCTGAATTGAAATCATGGAAAGGGGAGCTTGTTGTGCGCAAATGGGAGTGGGTGAAAACAGTTCTGGCAGCGGCTGCTGCGGTGGCGCTGATGCTGTTTCTGGGAAATCGTGAAGCATTTTACAGCTGGGTGGAAGCACTGATTTATGTGGGAATCCTGGCGGGAGGTTTTTACGGCGGTTTTGCAGGCGGCCTTGTGACGGGGAGTCTGGCGGGGCTGCTTCGCTGGTACGTGATCGGAGGAGAACTGCTGCAGGTAATCGCGCTGATGGCGGGAGGCGTCTGCTGCGCTCTGTTCAGACAGCTGGGGAAAAGCGCTTCCTGTCTGGCTTTTCTGTCGGGAACGGCAATTCTGTATCTTCTGATGGGCATATCGCTTCCGGGAGAGCTGTTTGAGGCTCTTCTGGTGGCCCTGGCGGTATTTTTACTGGTTTCTCCTGAAAAAAAACGGCGCAGACCGGGAGAAAAATCCGCAGTCAGGGAGAGTGCGGCCGCGGCTGCGCCGGAAAGAGCAGGAACCGTAAGTCGTCTGACGGAAAAAAAACCGGAAACAGAAACGGATTTTGCAGCTGCCTGGGCGGGGCAGTGCTGGCGGCGCCTGGCGGACAGCTTTATGACTCTTTCCAACAGTTTTGATGATCAGGGCGTGTTATTTGCCGGGGAGAGCGGGAAATTGAGTGCGGCAGAGTGGAAACAGCGTTTTCTGGAGAGCAGACAGGCACTTCGTCTGCAGCTTGCCCAGGCCGGGGAGGTCATCCGCAGACAGCAGGAGCAGCTTGCGGCCCGGCAGGAGGTGACCGGATATTATGAGGAGAAAATACGAAATCGTCTGAAGCACCGGGGCGTGTCTGTGAGCCGACTTCAGGTGATGGAGAATGAAGAGGGGCGTCAGGAAATTTTTGCCCTTCTGGCATGCAGGAGAGGGGCCCATATGTCATCCCAGGAGGCGGCAGCTCTGTTTCATACGGAATCCGGTAAAAAATTCTGCCCGGCATATGATTGCCGTTCAGTGATCAGTACCAGACCGGGAACGGTGCATTTTATTGAAAAACAGAACTTTAAAGTGCTGTACGGGCTTGCGCGCAGGAACAGGGAGGGAGAAAACTGTTCGGGAGATTCTTTTTCTGCCAGAGTGCTGGGAGAGGACAGGATGCTTTTATGCCTGTCCGACGGCATGGGGACCGGGAAACAGGCCGGGATGGAAAGCGAGATGGCGGTTGATCTGCTGGAACAGCTTCTGGAAAACGGATTTTCTGTCACGGCAGCAATCAGCATGATCAATCATGTTCTGTTAAACTGCCGCAGCCGGCAGTCCCCCACGACTCTTGATGTCTGCGTACTGAATCTGTACAGCGGAGTCTGTTGTTTTGCCAAGATGGGTGCTGCTGCAGGATATCTGAAACGGGGGGAGAGTGTATCTGCCATCCGCGGACAGGCAGTTCCCCTGGGAATGATTTCCTGGGATGATATGGACGGCAATATGGCGCCGGCGGAGCAGCTCCAGTCGGGGGATATGCTGATTATGATGACGGACGGGGTATCGGAAAAAGCGGGGCTGGCCGCTGATGAAATACTGAAAGAACTGATTTCCGGCTGTACGATCCGCAATGCAGAGGAAATGGCCGGATGGCTGATGGATCAGCTGCTGATGCTTGATGATACTGTGCAGGATGATATGACAATACTGGTTGCGGGTGTCTGGCGGAGGTAGTATGATAGAGTAGGTATCACTGTAAACTGTTCCGGACCGGCGGCTCTGCACCGCGACGGGCTGCGGACAGGCGGAAAGTATGTATAAAAGCAGGTATGCTGCAATATAATTATGGGTAATAATAAAGATAAAAAGACAGATATAAAAACAAATATAAAAACAGATATAAAAACAGATATAAAAACAGATACAGAGGCAGACAAAAATACAGATAAAAATACAGATAAAAATACAGATAAAAATACAGACAGGAACAGAAGCAGGATAAGGGATAAAAGAGGCGGTCTGAGTTCCCTGGAACAGCGCGTGCTGGATTATATGAGGCGGGAACAGATGACAGCTTCCGGAGACCGGGTCCTGACGGCGGTTTCCGGCGGTGCCGATTCGGTCTGTCTGCTTCTTGTTTTGAAGAATCTGGAAAGAATTCTGGGGATTCGTGTGGAGGCGGTGACAGTCAATCACGGAATCCGCGGGGCATCTGCAGCAGGGGATGTGGAATTTGTACGTGGATTATGCGGAAGATACGGGATACCTCTGCGGATATGTCAGGTGAATGTTCCCGAACTGGTAAAGACAGAGCAGATTTCCGAAGAAGAAGCGGCGCGCAGGCTCAGGTATGAATGTTTTGAACATGCTGCAGCGGAGGCGGGCGCCAATGTGATTGCAGTGGCTCACCACCGGGATGACAATTGTGAAACGGTTCTCCATCATTTATTCCGGGGAAGCAGTCTGAAGGGTCTGGGCGGTATGTCTTCCTGCCGGAAGCTGGGAAATCTTTCCGTAATCCGGCCGTTTTTGCAGGTGGGGCGTCATGAAATTGAAGGCTGGCTGAAGGAACGGGGGATTTCCTGGCGGACGGATGAGACCAATCTGGAAGATGATTATACCAGAAACAGACTGCGCCATCATGTCATTCCGCTGGTGGAGCGGGAAATCAACGAACAGGCCTGTGCTCATGTGGTGCAGGCAGCGGAATATATTGCTCAGGCGCAGGAGCTCATCGAAGAACTGGCCGGGCAGTGGCTGGAACAATATGGAACAGATGGCAGGATTCCGGTGGAACCGCTGCGAGGCTGCCGGCCTGTGGTTCGGCGGGAGATTCTTGTTCAGGCCTGCAGGAAAGCTGTTGGCTGTGCCGGCCTGAGGGATGTGGGCCATGTGCATCTGGAGATGCTGGAACATCTGGCGGAGGGGGAGAATTCCCGGCAGATCCTGCTCCCCGGCGGCATTCGTGTGAGAAAAGCGTACGGAATGCTGGTTTTTTCCCGTTCTGTCCACGAAAGCGGCAGTGAGAATAAAATATCAGAAAAATCCGGTGAGGCACAGGAAGAAACATTTCAGGGAGAAACAGCCGGAAAACAGGTTGTTCTGTCGGACGGAACGGCTGTTGAAATCGATATCCCTGCCTGGGACGATCAGATTTGCTTCAGGATTTTTTCTTATCACGGAGAAAAAATTCCGGAAAACAGCTATACGAAATGGTTTGATTATGATACAATTAAAAATGGACTTTCCCTGCGGACACGCCGGACAGGTGATTATTTCCTGTTGGATGGAGGCGGCAGAAAAACAGTGAAATCCTATATGATCGACCGGAAGATACCGGCAGACCGGAGAGATTCCATGCTTCTGCTGGCAGAGGGCAGCCATGTGCTGTGGCTTTCGGACGGACGGATTTCGGCAGCATACAAGGTACGCGGGGATACACACAATGTTTTAGAATTGGTATACTTAAAAGAGGAGAGGTTATCATGAGCGAAAAAATCCGGGTTTTGCTTACAGAAGAAGAAGTTGATTGTAAAATCAGTGAACTGGGCGCTGAGATCAGTAAAGATTATGAAGGAAAAACAGTGCATATGATCTGCATTTTGAAGGGCGGCGTATGCTTTATGTGTGAGCTTGCCAAGAGAATTACCGTACCGGTATCCTTTGATTTCATGTCGGTGTCCAGCTACGGCGCCGGTACAGAATCCAGCGGTATTATCAGGATCGTTAAGGATCTGGATGAACCTCTGAAGGGAAAGGATGTTCTGATTGTTGAGGATATTATCGATTCGGGAAGAACCCTGAACCATCTCTGCAAACTTCTTCAGAACAGAGAACCGGCCAGCATCCGCATCTGTACGCTGCTCGACAAGCCTTCCAGACGTGTTAAGGCTGTCAATGTGGATTATACTGCTTTCCAGATTCCGGATGAATTTGTGGTGGGCTATGGTCTTGATTATGACCAGAAATACAGAAATCTCCCTTACATTGGTGTGGTCGAATTCGACGAGGATTGATATTCCAGGAGGTTTATTTTTAAATTGAAGAAAAGAGCAAATTATTTTCTCCCATTGCTGTTTGCGCTGGTACTTGTGATCATTTATGCCAGCTCCAGCATGTTTTACGGAGATTCATGTACCTACAGTCAGTATGAAAAGCTGGTGGCCCAGGATAAAGTGGTCAGCGCCAGGGTGACGCCCAATGCGGAGACGCCCACCGGACGCATCAGCTTTCAGATGCAGAACGGAACGTCCTATACGCTGAATGTGACGGATGTCAACGAGGAACTGGATAAACTGAAGGAAGCCGGTATTTCGGTTGAGATCGACAAGGTTCAGCGGGAAAATTATTTCTTTTCCATTGTGCTGCCTATTCTGTGCGGCATCGTGCTGATCGGCATGATGTTTATCATGATGAACAATCAGGCCATGCAGGGCGGCAACGGCAACAAGATGATGAATTTCGGCAAGAGCCGTGCCCGCCGCGATGATGGCAAGAACCGGGTGACATTCCGGGACGTTGCCGGTCTTCACGAAGAAAAGGAAGAACTGGAGGAGCTGGTGGATTTTCTGAAAGCGCCCCAGAAATATATCAGTCTTGGCGCCAGAATCCCCAAAGGTGTGCTTCTGGTGGGCCCGCCCGGTACCGGTAAGACGCTGCTTGCCAAAGCAGTGGCAGGAGAAGCCGGTGTACCGTTTTTCAGTATTTCCGGCTCCGATTTTGTGGAGATGTTTGTAGGTGTGGGCGCATCCCGTGTAAGGGATCTGTTCAATGACGCGAAAAATAACGCTCCCTGTATTGTATTTATCGATGAGATCGATGCAGTGGCAAGGAGAAGAGGCGCAGGTATGGGCGGCGGCCACGATGAACGTGAGCAGACGCTGAACCAGCTGCTGGTAGAGATGGATGGTTTCGGTGTTAATGAAGGCATTATTGTGCTGGCAGCCACCAACCGTGTGGATATTCTGGATCCTGCCATCCTGAGACCGGGCCGTTTTGACCGTAAAGTCGGTGTGGGAAGGCCGGATGTGAGGGGACGAGAGGAGATCCTCAAGGTTCATTCCAGAAAAAAACCGCTGGCGGATGACGTGGATCTTCATCAGATCGCCCTTACCACTTCGGGGTTTGCCGGAGCCGATCTGGAGAATCTGATGAACGAAGCGGCGATTCGCGCGGCCAAGGATAACAGAGAGTTTATCACCGCAGAAGATATCAATCAGTCGTTTATCAAAGTGGGAATCGGTGCGGAGAAGAAGAGCCGTCTGATTTCCGAAAAAGAGAAAAAGATTACCGCCTATCACGAATCTGGTCATGCGATTCTGTTCCATGTCCTTCCGGATGTAGGACCGGTTCACACGGTATCTATCATTCCCACAGGTATGGGAGCGGCAGGTTATACCATGCCCCGCCCTGCTGCTGATGAGATGTTCCGTACAAAGAATCAGATGATTCAGGATATTATAGTAAGTCTGGGCGGTCGTATCGCCGAGGAGATGATTTTCAAAGATGTGACGACAGGAGCATCCCAGGATATCAAGCAGGCTACTTCTACGGCCCGCGATATGGTTACGAAATACGGCATGTCCGAATCACTGGGTATGATCAATTACAATACGGATGATGATGAGGTATTCATCGGCCGTGATCTGGCCCATACAAGAAGCTACAGCGAAAATGTGGCCAGCAGAATTGATGACGAGGTGAAAAGCATTATTGACGCCTGCTATGAAAAGGCACATAAGATACTGGAAGAACACCGGGATGTACTTGAGAAGAGTGCACAGCTTCTGATGGAAAAAGAAAAGATCACCGGAGAAGAGTTTGAAGCACTTTTTGAAAACAGTCTGTGTGCGGCAGACAAATGACCGTGCAAAAAAACACAAAAACCGCAGAAAAATAAAGCGTTTTTTTCTGCGGTTTTTAAAATTGTGATTTTTCAATTATTCACGATGTATAGAATTTGATTAAAAATAAAGAAGGATTTGTGAACACTTATTTGAGAAAAATGGATATAATAAATATCGTAAATCCCCCAATACATCATATATTTTTGCTACACCCCCATAAAATGAAATACCTTCTCCTGAAAAGGCCAGTACTTCCCCGTACTGGTCTTTTCTCCGTTTATTGGCAAAAAAATAAGACCATTTTTGTACAGAATTTTTGCACAATTTGAGATATTTTAACTTGTGTTAATGGAATGGATATTATAAAATATAACAGAAACATTTAAAGAATGTAGAGCAAAAAAGAGGATGGAATAGAGGAGAAAATATGTCTGATATGAATAAGATTGATGAAAGAGCACTGTTCTCTGATGAGAGCGGCATGTTCCGAATACCCGAAGAGCCGGATCCGGGTGATAGACTGACCATTCGTTTTCGCGCGCTGAAAGATAATGTGGATAAAGTAACTTTGTACATGCAGTTCGGAAGACCGGCAAAGGCGGCCTGTCCCGACGGAGATGCTGCCGGTGCGGAGACGGGCTGTGCAGAGGTTGGACAGAACGGTACGGAAAACAGTGTGGATAACGCGAAAAAAATATGGAAAGCTGCAGAATCGGAAGAGGCTCCGCCGGAGGAAATTCATGGAGGACTGGTTCATGTAGAGAGGGAGGAATCTGTTGTGATGCAGCTTGCTGCCGGCAGAGAAGGAACAGGTCAGAAAAAATGCATTCATGAGAGCGATACTGAGGAAGAAGCCGGCCAGGAAGAAAAGCGGCCGCTGACTTTTGATTCTCAGTTTGATTTTTATGAAGTGCAGGTGCCGGTGGGGAATGATCCTTTCTGGTATTATTTTATAGTGGAAAAAAACGGAGAGCAGATCCGCTACAATAAACTGGGGGTTACCGAAGAGACTGACTGCCGCTACAGTTTTGTGGTCCGGCCAGGTGTCCATGTACCTTCCTGGGCCAAGGGTGCTGTATTCTATCAGATTTTTGTGGATCGTTTCTGCAACGGGGATCCTTCCAACGATGTGCTGAACCGGGAGTATCTGTATGTGGACGGTATCCCCGCTACCAGTGCGAGAAACTGGTCTGAGGATTCGCTGGCGCTGGATGTGGGACGTTTTTACGGCGGTGATCTGCAGGGTGTAATCGATAAGCTGGATTATATTCAGAGCCTTGGTGTCAATGCCATTTATTTTAACCCTCTGTTTGTTTCTCCCTCCAATCATAAGTATGATATTCAGGATTACGATTATATTGATCCTCATTATGGTGTGATTCTGGAGGATGAGGGGGACCTGCTTCCGGAAGGTGTACACGACAACAGAGGTGCCAGTCGTTATATCAGCCGTGTTACCAGTTTTAAGAATCTGGAAGCCAGCAATGCGCTGTTTGCAAAGCTTTGTCAGGAAGCTCATAAAAGAGGAATTCGTGTTATACTGGATGGTGTTTTCAATCACTGTGGTTCTTTCAATAAGTGGCTGGACCGGGAACGGATTTACGAGCATCAGGAAGGATATGAAAAGGGTGCATATGTCAGTAAGGACAGCCCCTATCATGACTTTTTCTATTTCCATAATGATCGTTGGCCTTACAATGACAGTTATCAGGGCTGGTGGGACCACGATACCCTGCCGAAGCTGAATTATGAAGGTTCTGAGGAACTGTGTGATTATATTATGAAGATCGGACGCAAATGGGTTTCAGAACCTTTCTGCGTGGATGGATGGAGACTGGATGTGGCTGCGGATCTGGGCCATTCCAGAGAGTTCAATCACAGATTCTGGAAACGGTTCCGGGAGAATGTCAAGGATTCCAGAGATGACGCACTGATTCTGGCGGAGCATTACGGAGATGCTTCCGAATGGCTCCGGGGTGACGAATGGGATACCATCATGAATTACGATGCGTTCATGGAGCCGGTGACCTGGTTTTTGACAGGTCTTGAGAAGCACAGTGACCGGTATGATGAGCATATGTTCAATAACGGCAAGGTATTTTACGATACCATGCGCTATAATATGTGTCGTCTGCACAGGGGTGCGCTTCTGACATCCATGAACGAGTTGTCCAACCACGATCATTCCCGTTTCATGACGCGAACAAACCGCAAGGTAGGGCGTCTGACTTATCTGGGAGCCAGAGCAGCAGAGGAAGACATCAATAAAGGTATTTTCCGGGAAGGCGCCGTAATTCAGATGACCTGGCCGGGTGCTCCCACGATTTATTACGGAGATGAAACAGGACTCTGCGGATGGACAGACCCGGACAGCAGGAGAACCTATCCCTGGGACGATCAGGATCTGGAACTGATCGAATTTCAGAAGTATCTGGGAGGAATCCACAAAAGGAACAAAGCTCTGCAGACCGGTTCCCTGAAATTTCTGGGCTACGATTACGGCATTCTCATGTACGGACGTTTTCTGGCTGAAAACCGGGTAGCCGTGGCCGTCAACAATCAGGACCATGAGGTGGAACTGGACATCCCTGTCTGGGAACTGGGAATCGAAGACGGAACCCGGATGCTGCGCGTCATGAGTACATGGGAAGAAGGTTACAACGTGGGTTCATGGTTCTACACTGTAGAAAACGGCGTTGTCCATGTGGAGATGAAAGCCTACGGCTCTGTCATAATCCGGAATATGGAAGAGGATGAATAAATTCTGCCGGTTCAGTGCAGGGCAGATTCGCAGAAAAGGCCGTGTAATAAAAGATATTATAAAAACTGTAACAAAAAATAAAAAAGTGCTTGACTTTTTTCTGAATATGGTTTATATTAGGCGTGTTGTTTGAAGACACGCATGCGGGTGTAGTTCAATGGTAGAACACTAGCCTTCCAAGCTAGATACGTGGGTTCGATTCCCATCACCCGCTTTACAGAGGCACATCATCTGATGTGCCTTTTTCGATTATAAAAATGCAGGTAAATGAGTATTGAACATGAGGGAATCATATGTGTGCTGAAGTTGTGGTGAAAGATGTTGAAATGCTGAATACAGAAGAGAAACAGAGGCGACAGTCTCCGTCCGGGCAGAGGCCTTTTCTGCTGGTGGCGGTGAATGCAAAATACATTCATTCCAATCTGGCGGTGTACAGTCTGAGAGCCTGTGCTGAGGCGAAGGGGGCCAGGACGGAGCTGGCGGAATATACCATTAACCATCAGAGGGAGGAAGTTCTCAGGGATATTTACGAGAGGCAGCCTGGCGTGATCGGTTTTTCCTGTTATATATGGAATATGGGTTTTATCCGGGAGCTGGCGGAGGAGCTGCATAAGATCGTGCCGGATGTTCCCATATGGCTTGGCGGACCGGAGGTTTCGTGGAATCCGGAGCAACGGCTGGAAGAGATGCCTTTTGTGACGGGGATCATGATCGGGGAAGGAGAGAAAACCTTTGCAGAACTGGCTGCATTTTATGAAAACTGCGGTTTTGGAAGGGAAGCCGGCAGCGGCAGCGAATCGCTTTCTGACTGCGAAAGACAGATGGACAGCAGCCGGCTGGAAGTTCTTTCGGGAATTCCGGGGCTCTGTCTGCGGGATCAGTCAGGAGAAATCAGGCGGACGGCTCCGCGGGAACTTCTGTCCATGGATGAACTGGTTTTTCCCTATCACAGTCTGTCAGATTATGCAAACCGGATCATCTATTACGAAAGCAGCCGGGGATGTCCGTTTTCCTGCAGTTACTGCCTTTCTTCCGTGGACAAAAAGCTGCGTTTCCGCAGTCTCAGTCTGGTATATGATGAGCTGGATTTTTTCCTGAGGGAAAAGGCGGCACAGGTGAAATTTGTGGACAGGACGTTTAACTGCCGTCATGAACATGCTTATGGAATCTGGAGTTACATTCAGGAACATGATAATGGTGTGACCAACTTCCATTTTGAAATTGCGGCGGATCTTCTGAGGGAAGAGGATTTTGAACTGTTTGCCCGCATGAGGCCGGGGCTGATTCAGCTGGAAATCGGGGTGCAGACTACCAATCCCGAAACGATTTGTGCCATCGGCAGGACAATGGATCTGGAAAAGGTTGCCCGTTCTGTGGAACGAGTCCGCAGCGGACGCAATATTCATCAGCATCTTGATCTGATTGCCGGGCTTCCCCGGGAAGGACTGGAGAGTTTCCGGAAATCATTTAATGATGTGTATGCCATGAAGCCGGATCAGCTGCAGCTGGGATTTCTGAAAGTTCTTCACGGGACCCGCATGGAGCGGGAGGCACCTGATCACGGTCTTGTTTACCGGACACATCCGGTTTATGAGGTTTTAAGTACGAAATGGCTGTCCTATGGTGAGATTCTGCAGCTGAAGAATGTGGAGGAAACGGTGGAGGATTACTATAACAGCGGACAGTTTTCCAGCACTCTGGCGTATATTGTGCCGTATTTTGAAACACCGTTTGATTTTTTCAGCCGGTTTGGCAGTTACCTGAGAGAGCGGGGATATCGCAGGGCCAGTCAGAACCGGGTGAGCCGCTATATGGCGCTGCGCAGTTTTCTGCAGGAGATGAAAGCACAGAAAATAAAGGTCCGGGAGACAAGGCTGCAGAAATCGGATCCACAGGAAGCGGGACTGCAGAATGGTATGGAGCTGATTGATGAATTACTGTCCTTTGATTTCTGTCTCAGGGAGAAACTGAACCGGATTCCGGAGTTTATTCCTGATCAGGAGCCTTATAAAAAAACGGTTTCTGATTTCTTTGCCCGGGAGATACAGGAGGGCAGATGGTTCGGGGAGGAAGCACGCAGCTGTTCCTACCGGCAGCTTCGCGGGCGCTGTCAGCCACTTGTTTTCCGTCATCGTATTATGGATGCTGTGCTGGACGTTGGGGAAAAACAAATTCCAATCCAGCAGAAAAGCTGTTTATATGCAGAAAAAGACACAGAAGGGACACAACCCTGTGGTAAAATACAAAGGGAATCTGTGGAGTCTGTTTCCTGCGGGCAGGGTCCCTGGCTTGCGCTTTTTGATTATGAGAAACGCAGTCCTATGACCCACAATGCCCGGGTGATCTGGATTTCGCTGGAAGAATCGGAGGACAGGAATGAAAAGTGATGTGAGCCGGATTCTGGCTCTGCTGGATGCAGAGTACGGAATGGAATACCGCTGTTATCTGAATTACGATAATGCCTGGCAGCTGCTGATCGCAGTAATCCTCAGTGCGCAGTGTACTGATGCAAGAGTCAATATTGTGACGGAGAAGCTGTTTAAAAAGTACGATACACTGGAAAAGTTTGCACAGGCGGATCTGGAAGAGCTGGAGCAGGATATCCATTCCATCGGATTTTATCATAACAAGGCGAAGAACATTATTTCCTGTACCCGGACGCTGGTGGAACGTTTTGACGGAGAAGTTCCCCGGACACTGGAGGAACTGACTTCTCTGGCAGGTGTGGGAAGAAAGACTGCCAACGTCATCAGGGGAAATATCTATCATGATCCCAGTATCGTGGTGGATACTCATGTGAAGCGGATTGCAGGAAGACTTGGATTTACAGAAGAAACAGATCCTGTAAAGGTAGAATTTGATCTGATGAAGGTGATTCCACGGGATCATTGGATTCTGATTAATATCCATCTGATTACTCTGGGAAGAACCATCTGCACAGCCCGGAAACCGGATTGTGGGAACTGCTTTTTAAAGGAAACGTGTCCTTCCGCCGGAAAAGTCTGACGGAAGCTTAATTTTTGCAGATACAGAGTTTAAACGTTACAGACATGGTATTTTTATCAGGAGGTAGAGATGTATAATAAAAAATTTCAGAAGATTGTAGCGGGGATTGTAGCGGGGATACTGATTATAGCCATGCTGGTGACCGGAATTGTCAGCAGTATGAGTTTTTAAAAGACGGATTATGCTGTTCGGGGACGGCTGTTTATCTATTTTTGTCATAGAATGATTGAAAATCAGAAAAAGTATGTTCAAGTTTTTTATTGCAAATCCCCGGTATTGTGATAAAATAAGAACCTGTAGTAAGAAGCCGTTATTTCCTGATTGACTGGCCGGTGTGTTTCGGGAGAAAGCATATCCGGCTGAATGGACAGGTTATTTTTCATATAGGGGAGGATACAGAGATATGAAGAAACGCGCAGTCATCAGCGTATTGGCCCTGGTTCTGATTCTGGCCCTTGGGGGCGGTGCCATGGCGGCAAAATCACTCATGGATTCAGCAGAAGAAGGTGTCATTGTTGATGGTGTTTATGCAGGCAGCATCAATTTATCCGGTTTGACAGCCAGGGAAGCGGAGCAGGCAGTTCAGGATTATATTGATGAACTGGAGTCAAAATCGGTAACGATGGTAACCGGTGAGCACAAAGATACTTTGAAATTAAGTGATATTGGAATTGACTGGAGCAATCCGGAGATTCTGGATGAAGCCATGGAGCTGGGCAAAAGCGGCAATCTGATCGCACGTTTTAAGGCTTTGTCTGATCTGAAGAAGGAGAATCATGTATATGATCTGAAGCTGGAAGTGAATCAGAAAGCGATTAAAAAGTACATTAAAAAGACGCTGCAGGCCTATGATCAGGAGGCAAAAGAACCTGAACTGACACGTTCCAACGGGGAGTTTGTAATCACCAAAGAGGAAAATGGTCTGACTGTGGATGTAAATGCAACAATCGCTTCTATCAATGAACTTCTTGCGAAGGAATGGGATTCTGATAAAGCATCGGTGGAGACAACTGTGGCAGTTGCCGAACCGAAGCATAAAGCATCTGAACTGGAAGAAGTTAAAGATCTGCTGGGAAGCCGTACAACTACTTATGACAGCAGCAACAGGGGGCGTACACAGAGCCTGGAACTGAGCACCAGCCGTCTTGACGGTACGGTTATCTGGCCCGGTGAGACAATTTCCGTTTCTCTTCTTATGGGAGAGCGTTCCGAAGAAGGCGGCTACGGTACCGGTCAGGGATATTTCGGTACAGATGTGGAAGAAACGGTGGGTGCCGGTATCTGCCAGACAGCATCGACTCTGTACAATGCAGCATTGTATGCAGAGCTTGATATTGTTGAGAGATATCATCACACTCTGATTGTACATTATGTGGATTATGCGATGGATTCTACGATTTACGCAGGCAGTGATTATAAAAATCCTCAGAAAGATCTGAAATTAAAGAATCCTTATGATACCCCGATTTATATTGATGCGTCTGCAGGGGGCGGATACTGTGCCTTCCGTATCTACGGTAAGGAAACGAGACCGGAGAACCGCGAAGTAAGGTATGTTTCCAAAACACTCAGTGAAACTTATCCTACCGGGGTAACTTATACTGATGATCCCACAAAGCCTGTGGGTTATGAATCGACTACACAGGGAGCATTCCCTGCTGTAAAGGCAACTCTGACGAAAGAGGTTTATGTAGATGGCAAGCTGACAGAGAGTACGCTGTTGTATACGGATTCCTACTCCGGATCCAACAGGAAAGCAATCCGCGGTACAAAGCAGCCTGTTGCTACCACAAAGGCGTCTGAGACATCACCGGCTGAGACGGTGCAGCCCGGAGACGGTTCCGCTCCAGGTGAGACGACGAAAGCGTCAGAGCCGGGAGACGTATCCGAAACAACAAAGGCACCCGATACGAGGCCGACCGAGACGACAAAAGCCGAAACAAAGGGTGAAACAAAAGCACCTGAGCAGTCTCAGGCTGAATCATCGCCTGCCGAATAGCCGTGAACTGAGGTCTGAATTACAGAATGGACAGAAAGTATATTATGAAAGCGGAGAGGGCAGCGTCCCTTTCCGTTTTTTTGGATTATTATGGTATGACAGCTTATGAGATGAAGCTGGATCAGCATTTTGAAGAGAAAGACATCCGCCCCGGTCAGGAAATTGTGCTGTGCGGTTATATCGGACTTGCAGGTACCGTATATCTGGCGGAGAACAGGCAGGAAGAACTGGAAAAAACTCTGCCCCGGCATTTTATCCGGTCCGGAGCTGCCCTGAAGGATATGACCGGAATTCTTCCGGATCCCGAAAGGGCGCGGCAGCATGGTGTGAAGGCCATGTATCTGATTGGAGAGGGCGGTTTGCTGAACGGACTCTGCCGGCTGGCAGCAGACAGTGCTACAGGTTTTCGGATTGATTATGAAGAAATTCCGGTAAAGCAGGTGACCATCGAATGCTGTGAAGTATTTGACCTGAATCCATGGCAGCTCATGTCGGGCGGATGCGTGATGATGGTGACAGAACACGGGTACGAAACAGTACGTGCCTTTGAGCAGATGGGTGTTCCCTGTCGGATTATTGGATACATTTCTCCGGATAAAGACAAGATCATCTGCCATGGAGAGATCCGCAGCTGCCTGAACCGGCCGCAGCCTGATGAACTTCTGAAAGTGTATGTTGAAAAAAACATTCAAAAATGATAACATTAATACAATGTGCGCCCGATTTGGAAAAACGGTGCATCCGAGATAAAAGGAGGAGACAAAGATGAGAGATAAGATTCTTGCGGTTATTGAAAAAAACAGTCGTATCAATCTTCACGAACTGGCAATTTTACTGGGTGAGGACGAGACAGTTATTGCCAATACAATTGCGGATATGGAGAAGGAGCACATTATCTGTGGTTATCATACACTGATCAACTGGGACAATACCTCCGAGGAAAAGGTTACTGCTCTGATCGAGGTGCGTGTGACCCCTCAGCGTGGCAGAGGATTTGACAATTTTGCGGAGCGTATCATGAAATATCCGGAGGTCAATGCGGTTTACCTGATGTCAGGTGCATATGATTTTACTGTTATGCTGGAAGGAAAAACCATGCGGGGCGTATCTCAGTTTGTAACCGAGAAGCTTTCCGTCCTCGATCAGGTTATGAGTACCGCAACCTACTTTATCCTGAAGAAGTACAAAGATCACGGTATTGTTCTGGTAGATGAAGAAAAAGAAGACGAAAGGATGAAGATTACGCCATGAGAGATCCTATTTCCAAGATGTGCAGAGAAATACAGCCTTCCGGAATCCGCAAGTTTTTTGATGTGGTCAATGAAATGCCGGATGCCATCTCCCTTGGTGTAGGTGAGCCGGATTTTGATACCCCCTGGCATATCCGTGAGGAAGGCATCTATTCTCTGGAGCATGGACGTACCTATTATACATCCAATGCGGGGCTGAAGGAACTGAAGGAAGAAGTCTGCCGCTATCTGCGCAGAAAATTCAATCTTTCCTATAAAGAAGCACAGGTGCTGATAACCATCGGCGGCAGCGAGGCCATTGATATAGCTCTGCGTGCCATGGTGGATCCCGGAGATGAAGTGCTGATTCCCGAACCCTGTTACGTATCCTACCTTCCCTGTGCACAGCTGACGCATGCCGTGCCGGTAGCAATTCCTCTGCAGGAGAAGAATGAATTTCAGCTGACAGCCGAAGAAGTGGAAGAAAGATGTACCCCCAGAACGAAGATTCTGGTTCTGCCGTTTCCCAATAACCCTACAGGTGCGGTTCTGACCCGGAAAAATCTGGAAGAGATCGCCGAAGTATGCATCCGTCATGATCTGTATGTGATTTCCGATGAAATCTATGCGGAACTGACCTACGGAGAAAAACATGTAAGTATTGCGGAGCTTCCCGGCATGGCGGAACGTACCATTGTCATCAACGGTTTTTCCAAGGCGTTTGCCATGACAGGCTGGCGTCTGGGTTATGCAGCAGGTCCTCAGGAGATCATCGATCAGATGGTGAAGATTCACCAGTTTGCCATCATGTGTGCACCGACTACCAGCCAGTATGCGGCTGTAGAGGCACTGCGCAACGGTGATGATGATGTGGCGCGCATGACAGAAGCCTACAACCAGAGACGGCGTTATCTGCTTCATGAACTGCGTCGGATCGGCATGGACTGCTTTGAAGCAAGAGGAGCATTCTATGTATTTCCCAGTATTAAAAAATTTGGTATGACCTCGGAGGAATTTGCCACCAGACTTCTGGAAGAACAGAAGGTGGCTGTGGTACCGGGAAGCGCATTCGGCAGCAGCGGAGAGGGATATATCCGTATTTCGTATGCATATTCTCTGGAGAGCCTGAAAAAAGCACTGGAGCGGGTGGAGAATTTTGTTAAAACCCTGCCGGTGTATGAAGTATAAGGAATCCGGAAAATACTAAGATATCAGCATTATAAAGAACATAAGGCACGGAAGGAAGGTTTTTTTCGATGATGAATATTGTGCTGCATGAGCCTGAGATTCCCGGCAATACGGGTACGATCGGCAGAACCTGCGTTGCAACGGGCAGCAGGCTGCATCTGATCGAACCGCTGGGATTTCAGATCAATGACAAGACGCTGAAACGCGCGGGGCTTGATTACTGGCCCGATCTGGATGTGACGATCTACAGAGATTTTGAAGATTTTCTGGAGAGAAATCCGGGAGGCCGTATTTTCATGGCTACGACAAAAGCGAAAAAACTGTATACGGAAGTGACTTACGGGCCGGATGATTATATTATGTTCGGCAAGGAAAGTGCCGGAATCCCGGAGGAGATTCTGGTAAAGTATGAGGAGACGGCAATCCGCATTCCCATGAATCCCCATATCCGTTCTCTGAATCTGTCCAATTCCGCGTCCATTGTGCTTTACGAAGCGCTGCGTCAGCAGAATTTTGCGGGGATGCAGCATGACGGAGAACTCCACAGGCTGCACTGGAGCAATCAATAGAATTTCAGGTAATCAATAGAATTTTATTACAACAAAACCTTATCACAGCATCAGAAAGGCTGAAGGACTGCTGCAGTTCCTTCAGCCTTTTTTCAGTGTAAATATAAATTCCGTTCCAACTCCGGGCGTACTTACCACATCGATGTTCTGATGATGTGCATTGATGATTTCTTTGGTGATGGCAAGGCCCAGACCGGTGCCCTGTTTGTCCTTGCCGCGGGAATTGTCCGCCTTGTAGAAACGTTCAAAGATTTTTTTCTGATTTTCTTTACTGATGCCGCAGCCGTGATCCTTTACGGAGACAAAAACCTTTCCGTTGCGGTCATAGGTTTCAATGTCAATACAGGAATCATTTCCCGAAAATTTAATGGCATTGTCGATCAGGTTGTAGATCACCTGCTGGATCTTCCCCAGATCGGCCTGTACCATCATGAATTTTTCGGAAAAGGTCAGATTGAAGGTCAGATTTTTCGCACGGCACCGTCCCTCGAAGGTGGCGCAGGTGTCCTTGATGGTCTGATTGATGTCAAAACGGGAAAAATTGAGTCCCGGAGAATTGCTTCCTCCCAGCTGATTCAGAGTCAGAAGTCCCTCCGTCAGTTTATTGAGCCGCTCCGTCTCCCGAATGACGATATTCAGATATTTTTCATACATTTCGGGCGGAATGGTTCCGTCCAGAATCGCTACCAGATATCCACGGATGGAGGTCAGGGGCGATCGGAAATCGTGAGATACATTGGATATGAACTTCCGCTGGTATTCTTCCGAGTTGTTCAGCTCCGATGCCATGTAATTCAGGGTTACGGACAGGTATCCCAGCTCATCGTTGCTGGAAACCGGACATCGGTACTTCAGGTTGCCGCCGGCGTATTCATCTGCCGCATGGATGATTTCTCCCAGCGGCCGGTATACGCAGAGCTGGAACACGATCAGCAGGAGAAATGACAACAGGTAGATGATGCCGCCTGTCAGGTACATCAGGTTCAGAATATCATACTGATTCTGCTCAATCAGATAAACGGGATAGTGAATGATCACATATCCGCGGGTCTGATAATTGACATGGATGGAGGTCATAACAGACAGCTGTCTGGTACCGAACATATTGTAAAAATAACCGGTTTCCGAATAGCCCGACTGCCGGGCGCTTCGGTGTCCGAAAGAAGCCGGATCGAAGCCGGGAATGGAACTGCCCGTAAACATATCCGAACTGTCATAGATTACGGTTCCTTCACTGTCTGCAATCCATATATCAGAATCAAGTCCTTTTGCCAGTCCATCATATTCATTCTGCCTGCTGGCCAGGGGCTGCATATCTCCGTTGTAGGAATCGATACACTCGGAAGCGATTGTCTCCGCCTTTTCATACAGGGTTTCCGCCTGCAGATTGGTCAGGATTTTCAGAACGGCATCGGAGGCCAGTGTTGAGATCAGCAGAAATCCGATCAGCCCGACCGCCAGAAAGCCCAGCATAAATTTCAGTTTCAGTTTCTTTTTCATCAGCTGATCACTTCGAATTTATATCCGATCCGGTGAACCGTTGCCAGCTTCCAGCAGGGGTTTTCACCGATTTTTTCACGGATACGCTTGATATGTACATCTACGGTACGGGTATCGCCCTGATACTCATATCCCCAGATGTGATCCAGCAGCTGATCTCTGGTAAATACCTGATTGGGGGATTTGGCCAGAAAATACAGCAGTTCCAGTTCCTTGGGCGGCATATCCAGACGTTTGTTTTTCAGAGTTACAGAATAATTGGTCAGATTGACGATCAGATCCGGGTAGGCCACATACTGGGCCGCAGGCTGCTCGGGAATCTGAATTACAGGTGCGGCGGGGGAAGCAGTCCGTCGAAGTACGGCTTTGACTCTTGCCACCAGCTCTTTGGAATCGAAGGGCTTGATAATGTAGTCATCAGCGCCCAGTTCCAGTCCCAGTACTTTATCAAAAACTTCTCCCTTGGCGGAAAGCATGATGATCGGCGTATTGGAGGTCTTGCGGATCTCCCGGCAGACTTCATATCCGTCCAGGCCGGGGAGCATCAGATCCAGCAGAATCAGGTTGGGCTGAAATTCTTCAAATGCCGTCAGTGCTTCATAACCGTCGCCGACGATTCGGGTTTCATACATTTCTTTAGCAAGGTAAAGCGCAATCAGTTCACTGATCATTTCATCATCGTCTACGATCAGGATTTTCTGTTTTGCCATAAATCAGTCTCCTTTTGCTCCGCAGATATTATAGCAGGACAGGAAATCCTGCTATAAATTGCTGCGTGTTACTGCGAGGTATCAAAGGTTACAATCGTTACGCCGGTATTGCCTTCACCGAAGGTTCCCAGCCGGTAGCTTTTCACATAGCGCAGACGCTTCAGATGGTTGTGGACTGCGTTTTTCAGAACGCCTGTACCGCGGCCGTGCACCACACGGACCTGAGGCAGATGCGCCAGATAGGCGTCGTCCAGATATTTGTCCAGAGCAGCGATGGCTTCATCGGCATTCATGCCGATCAGGTTGATCTCGCTGCTGACATTCATGGATTTGCTCATCTTAATCTGGCTTGCGCCGCTGCCTTTGCCGGATCTGCGGCTGGAGGTGATAGTGCCGTCAGGGCCGGAAAGGGTATCCACTTTCAGCAGTTCAATGTCCTTTACATTCACCTGGGAAGTCATGATGCCCATCTGCACCTGCAGATCGCCCTTTCCGTTGGGCAGGGTGAGGACGGTCCCTTTTGTATTGAGGGAAATGACGCGCACGGAATCGCCGATCTTAATCTCCTCAGGGCGGGCCGTTTTGACCGACGCGCGCAGCCTTTTTTCCTTTTTCTGGTCATTCTTGCGCAGCTGGTTGCGCAGCTTGGCGCGTTCTTCTTCCAGTTCCTGCATATTGCCTCCGCTCATGCCCAGCTTGTTGATGCGGCGGATGGTCTGGTCGGCAGTGGTTTTGGCTTTCTGGAGAATGTCGCGGGCCTCCTCATTGGCCTGCTCCAGAATCTTGTCCCTGCGTTCCTCCAGCTGACGTTTCTGTTCCTCGGTCCGCCTTTTCAGGATGCTGGCGTCGCGTTTCAGGCGCTCGATTTCCGCCTTTTCCTTTTCCATCTCCTGACGGGAATGTTCCAGATCGGAAATCACGTCCTCAAATGCTTTGTCCTGATTGCCGATGTAGGAGCCGGCGGTTTCAATGATGTGTTCCTCCAGCCCCAGTTTTCTGGAAATGGCAAAGGCGTTGCTCTTACCGGGAACGCCGATAAGCAGCCGGTAGGTGGGGGAGAGCGTCTCCACATTGAATTCGCAGGAAGCATTCTCCACGCTGTCTGTGGACAGGGCGTAAACCTTCAGCTCGCTGTAGTGGGTCGTCGCCATGGTGCGTACCTGCATATTGTGCAGGTAATTGAGAATTGCCATGGCCAGAGCAGCACCTTCCACCGGGTCGGTACCGGCGCCCAGCTCATCAAACAGCACCAGAGAGCGGCTGTCGGCTTTCTCCAGAATAGGTACGATATTGGTCATATGGGAGGAGAAGGTACTGAGGCTCTGCTCAATACTCTGCTCATCCCCGATATCAGCATATATTTCGTCAAATACGGCCAGCTCAGAGCCCTGAAAAGCGGGAATGTGCAGACCGGCCTGGCCCATCATCTGAAGCAGACCGGTGGTTTTCAGGGAAACCGTCTTGCCGCCGGTGTTGGGGCCGGTGATAATCAGCAGCGTAAAATCATCGCCCAGGCGGATCGTAGTGGGAACCACAGTTTCCGGATTCAGAAGCGGATGACGTCCGTCACGGATGTGGATGATCCCCTTTTCATTGAATACCGGCGAGCTGCCCTTATAGCTGTTGGAATACGCAGCCTTGGCGAAGATAAAATCAAGCTGTGTGAGAACCTGAAAATCTTCCGTCAGCTGGGCTGTATAAGCGGCTGCCTGATTGCTCAGATTGGCCAGAATCACTTCGATCTCCTTTTGCTCCCGGATCTCCAGTTCCCGCATCTCGTTGTTCAGCTTGATGACGGCCATGGGTTCAATAAAATAGGTGGAACCGGTAGAGGACTGGTCATGGACCATACCGGGGATCTGACTCTTGTTCTCCGCTTTGACCGGCAGGCAGTAACGGCCGTTGCGCATGGTCACCACGGCATCCTGCAGTTCACTCTTGTGGGCAGTGAGAAGTGTGTTCAGCTGAGCGTGAATTCTTGCATTGATACCGCCCATGGTACGGCGGATCTGGTGCAGTGTGGGACTTGCGTTGTCGTCGATTTCTTCTTCTGATTTAATGCAGCGCTGGATCTCGTGATTCAGGGGAGTCAAGGGCTCCAGGGCGGCAAAATAACCGGTCAGGGAATCATCGGGAGTTTCCTCCTCTTCTCTGCCGAAGGATTTGGCTCTGGAGGCAACAGTCAGAAGACTGCTGATGGCCAGAAGTTCTCCGATACCCAGGCTGGAACCGATCTCCAGACGCTTAACGGAAGACAGGATGTCGCGAACACCGGAAAAAGAAAGATTGCCCCGGCGGCGGATCCGGTCGGCGGCATCTGTGGTTTCCTGAACAGCCAGCCGGATCTGACCGATGTGGTTCATGGGCTCCAGCTGAAGACAGCGCTCTTTCCCCGTCGGTGTGGTGGCAAAGCCGGCCAGCCGTTCCATGATTTTATCATATTCCAAAGTTTTTAAAGCTTTTTTATTCATACGAATCTCCGTAAATATTAAATCAATGTAACTGTACAGAGTCAGCCTTTCTGCCTGGCTCCAAACAGTAACATTATACTACAGAGCGGGATTTCGTGCAATGTGAGAAAAAATGCTTCACATTGTAAATAATATATTTTATAATAATCAGGGATATGTCAGTAACATTGCTATCGCAGACACCGTGCTGTCTGTATGGGGATTTAATATGGAAGATCATTCGAACGATAATCAGCCGGACTTTATCCGGGAAAAAATAGTAGGGAAAAAAGATCACAAAAAGAACATCATCCGTCTTCTGTGCAGACCGGCAGCCGGAGGCGCTGTGTTCGGCCTGGCAGCGGCGCTGGTTTTTTCTCTGTGCATCATGGTTTTCCGCCCGTATCCGGGGGGCGGATCTGCGGATGAAGAGACAGAAACCGTTTCGGAAGAAACAGAGACCCGGCCTGAGGATATCATGCCGGAGAATAAAGAGGAGCTGGAAAAGTTTGTATCACAGATCGTGGAGGAAGATGTTTCACGGAAAGATGCGGCTTTTTACGAAGATATCCGGGAAGCGGTAAAATCTCTGGAAAAATCCATGGTGACAGTGGTTGCTGTCAAAAAAGATGTGGACTGGTTTGAGGTGAGTTATGACAGCCGTTACAGCCAGTCCGGTATTGTGATAAAAAAAGAATCGGATAAATTCTATATCCTTACAGGTTATACAAGCCTCAGGGGAGCAGCTGTGATCCAGATGGAATTTTCCGACGGAACCCGGACAGAAGCACAGCTGGAGGGTTATGATACTACGTACGATATTGCGGTAATTTCGGCAGAAGGGAAAAATCTGTCGGCATATATGAAAAAGGAACTGACCCCGGCTGCAATCGGCAATACGTCTTCGCTGTCTCAGGGAACACCGGTATTTGCCATAGGCAATCCGGACGGAAGCGAAGGCTCCGTGGGAATCGGCTTCATTTCCCTGATCAATCACCGGCTTTCGCTGATCGATGGTATTGCGGAGGGAATTCAGAGCTCTGTTCCTGTTAACGGGACAGGCTGCAGTTTCCTCATGGGGATTGACGGCGCCATGCTGGGGATTTATACCGGAGACAATCAGAATCTGGGAAACGGTTATTCCCAGGCCTATGCAATCAACCGGGTGATGACGTATGTCAACCGTATTTACAGGGGAGAAGAGACCGCAGGGCTTGGCATCACCGGGCAGGATATCGATGAGGATATCAGACAGGAGAATGATATTCCCGAGGGCATTTATGTTACAGATGTGAAAAAAGACAGTGCATCCTATGGAGCCGGTGTACAGGCGGGGGATGTGCTTGGAGAAGTGGATGGACAGACGATCACTTCCATGGAAGAGTATGAAGCGGCTCTTATGCAGCTGACCCCGGACCGGGAAGTGAAAATGATCGTATACAGAAGCAGTCAGGGTGCATATAAAAAAATGGAGTTAAAGATTACTCCGACAGTTCGTCAGGGCTGAAAGAAGGGAGGAAGACGGTCCCGGGACCGTCGTTTGAATTATGAAATTTATCGGAAATTTACGTGAAGGTGACCGCACAGTTGATATTTACCTTTGCAAACAGAAACAGAGCCTGCGCTCCAAAAGCGGGAAAAACTATTTTTCCATGATTCTGCAGGATAAGACTGGTACCATCGATGCCAAGATCTGGGATCTGAGCAACGGAATCAATCATTTCGATGCCATGGACTATATCCAGGTGGAAGGAGAAGTAACCAGCTATCAGGGTTCCCTTCAGCTGAATGTGCGCCGGGTGCGCGTAGCGGCGGAGAATGAATACGATCCGGCCGATTATCTGCCCTGCAGCCGCTATTCCATCAACGACATGTACAGGGAACTGATGAAATACATGGAAAGTCTGGAAAATCCGAAGATGAAGACGCTGGTGCGCAGCTTTTTTATCGATGACAAGGCGCTGGCAAAGACATTCAGCACCCATTCCGCAGCAAAAAGTGTCCATCACGGATTTGTTGGCGGCCTGCTGGAGCACACGCTGGGCGTTGTCCGCCTGTGTGATTTCTACTGCAGACAGTACCCGATTCTGAATCGTGATCTTCTGCTGACGGCAGCCATGCTTCATGATATCGGAAAGACGAAAGAACTGTCTGCTTTCCCGGAAAACGATTACACGGAAGATGGTCAGCTGCTGGGACATATCGTGATCGGTGCAGAGATGGTGGGAGAACATATCAGAAAAATTCCCGGTTTTCCGGCAAAAACTGCAGGTGAGCTGAAGCACTGTATTCTCGCTCATCACGGTGAGCTGGAATACGGTTCCCCGAAAAAACCGGCCTTAATCGAAGCCGCCGCGCTGAATTTTGCCGACAATACGGATGCCAAGCTGGAGACCATGCGGGAACTTCTGGAGAACAACAACAGCGACAGTGAGTGGCTCGGCTACAACCGTCTGCTGGAGAGCAATTTCAAGAGAACCACTCCGCTGTAGAAAAAGTCTGCAGCCAGACGACGGATATTAAAGCGGAAACAGAGTGGGAACAGAAGCGGAAACAAAGTCGGGAATAGAAGCAGAATAAAGGCGGAATACAGGTAAATCAGGAGTAATGTAATATATGGCTGATAAAAAGAAATATACGGCACCGGTGGCAAAGGATGATCTGGTGACGGTAACGATAACTGATATGAGCGAGAATGGAGAGGGCATAGGCAAAACAGAGGGCTTTGCCCTCTTTATTAAGGATGCGGTGACAGGAGATCAGGTCCGGGCAAAAGTCATTGCCGTGAAAAAAGGATATGGTTATGCACGGCTTATGGAGATTCTGGTTCCGTCAAAGGACCGGGTGGAGCCCCGGTGTCCTGCGGCGGCCCCCTGCGGCGGCTGTCAGCTCCAGTCCATGAGCTATGAAGCACAGCTGAGATTCAAGACAGACAAAGTGAAAAATCACCTGAGCCGGATCGGACATCTGCCGCAGGTTCCTGTGGCGGATACACTGGGAATGACCGGGGCAGATCAGGCGCAGGAGCGGGGGCAGAACCAGAGTGAACAGGAACAGCGGAATCAAAGTGAGCAGGATGGACAGTGCCTAGGCCCCTGGCATTACCGGAACAAGGCCCAGTATCCTGTCAGACAGGGAAAGGACGGGCAGATCCGCATCGGATTTTATGCCGGCAGAACCCATGCCATCATCGAGACACCCTGCTGCTATATCGGGCAGCCGGTCAATGAGAAAATTATTGCAATTATCAGAAAATGGATGGAGGATTATCATATCCGTGCCTATGATGAAGCCACCGGCAGAGGATTTCTGCGCCACATCATGATCCGCACCGGGTATTTTACCGGGGAAATCATGGTCTGTCTGGTGATTAATGAACGAAAACTGAAATCTCCGGCCGCGCAGAAGGCACTGACGGAACGTCTCCTGCAGGTGGAAGGCATGACCAGCATCTGCTTTAATATCAACACGGAAAAGACCAACGTAATCATGGGCGATGAGATGATCAACCTGGTGGGCCCGGGCTATATCACCGATCTGATCGGCGATATCCGCTATCAGATATCGGCGCAGTCTTTCTTCCAGGTCAATCCCCTGCAGACCCGCGTGCTGTACGAAACGGCGCTGGATTTCGCCGGACTCACCGGGCAGGAAACTGTATGGGACCTGTACTGCGGCACCGGCACCATCTCCCTGTTTCTGGCGCGCAGAGCAAAACAGGTCTACGGTGTGGAAATTGTCCCTCCCGCCATCGACAACGCCCGGATCAACGCAGAAAACAACGGTATCGATAATGTGAAATTCTATGTGGGAAAAGCGGAAGAAGTACTCCCGAAGCTGTATGAAACGGAAGGCATCCGCGCCGACGTCATCGTCACCGACCCGCCCCGCAAAGGCTGCGAGGAAATCGTGCTGGACACCATGGTACGCATTGCCCCCAAACGGATCGTTTACGTATCCTGCAATTCCTCCACGCTGGCAAGGGATCTGCACTATCTGTCGGAACGGGGATATGAGACCGTGAAGGTACAGCCGGTGGATATGTTTGCACATACGACCGGGGTGGAGACGGTTGCTTTGCTTTTACACAAAAATCAGACGGACATATCAATGTAAAAGTTCAGTCCGGCGGGGGTTGAGGGAAAAGGCCCGCTTGAATAATGAATTATCATTATGCTTAACCTTTATCTGTATTGCATTTCAAACTGACTGTTGCAACAATATACTTGCATAACTCCTGAAATGTTATGCAAGTATAATAATACAATTTCACGGAAATCATGAAGGTATGGAGGTACTTTTATGGCATGCCACATAGTGATCTTCGCCGATCAGCTTCAATTCCGGTTCCTCTGTTTTACATTTTTCTGTTGCGTATCTGCATCTGTTCTGGAAACGGCATCCTTTTGGCGGATTGATCGGGCTTGGAATCTCGCCGTCCATCCGAATTCGTACTTTTTCTTTTTCCACTTTTGGATCAGGTATCGGAATGGCAGACAAAAGAGCTTTTGTATATGGATGCGCCGGATTGCTGTACAACTGACTGGAAGCTGTAATTTCGACAATTTTACCCAGATACATAACCATTACACGGTCGGAAATGTATTTTACCATAGACAGGTCGTGAGCAATAAACATATAGGTGAGCCCTTTTTCTTTCTGAAGCTTCCCCAGAAGATTTACAATCTGTGCCTGAATGGACACATCAAGCGCTGAAATGGGTTCGTCGCAGACGATAAATTCCGGTTCTACGGCCAATGCCCTGGCGATACCGATTCTCTGCCTCTGTCCACCGGAGAATTCATGTACATGCCGGTTGCCATATTCTTTATCAAGCCCGACCGTAACCAGCAGTTCCTCCACCCGTTTCTGAATCTCTGCTTCCCTGCTGATCATGTGGTGGGACCGTATTCCTTCAGCAATGATATCGCGCACTTTCATCTTCGGGTCCAGCATCTGCTGCAGCATATCACCTAGAACATTAAAACACAGCACTGTAATCAGGATCATCAATCCGGGAGCGATTGCCATAACAGGGTTATGCAGAATGTACTTCTGCGCTGTCTGAAGCATACTCCCCCATGATGCCATGGGGAGCTGAACTCCATATCCCAGAAAACTCAGTGTTGACTCGTCCAGAATGGCATTCGCGATACTGAGACTTGCTGCAACAATGATCTGAGGCATCAGATTGGGGATGATGTGCTGCAGGATAATGACTCCGTTGCTGACTCCCAGTGCCTTTGCTGCCAGTACAAAATCCCGTTCTTTCAGTGTAAGCGTCTGTGCCCTTACTACTCTTGCCACTTTTGTCCATGAGAAAAAGGCAAGCATGATGACCAGCGTCACCATATTCCGCGGCATGAATGCATAAACAACAATTATAAATAAAAGACTCGGTACAGAGAGGAAAACATCCACGATTCTCATACAGAAAACATCTACCTTGCCGCCCATGTATCCGCTGATCGTTCCCACGAATGTTCCAAGGATTACCGCAACGCACATTGCTGCAAATCCGACCATCAGTGATACTCTGCCGCCATACAGTGCACGTGTAAATGTATCCCGTCAGCAAAACCATATAATATATCAGCAAGGAATTTTCCAATCAGGAGAACGATACATGCAAGCATGGTAATAATCGGATGATTACATCTGCTGCTGAATTAACGCCGATTGTACGCATTCCGGAGCTTGGAAACCATCCCAGCTTCAGCGAAAACAGGATAATCATCATGATTCCAAACCAGAATGCAGGCAGCGATATCCCCAGATACGAGATTCCGCTGATGGTGATTGCTGACAGAAAGTCCCCAGTCTCCCTGGAGCATCTTTTTTGCCCAGTTAGCGTATCTCTGAACTGCATTTCCGTTTAATCCCAGAGACTCCCACATGGAATCCAGCTGTTCATCCGTCATCTTATAGGAAGATTTCGCCGGTGAGGTATACAGATACAGCTTTTACTGCATCACGGTTGTCCCATGTAGAGCAGTATTTGTTCCATGCAAGATACTTTACGCGCCCCTCAGCCAGTTTATGCGGACCGGATCTGATATCCGTAAGATTTGCTTCTGCTGAAGCGATATCTGTATTTCCGTCAAAAGCATGTTCCGGAATCAGCAGCAATTTACCAAGAATCTCCAGATAAGAAGCTGAAGGCTCCGGAATTGTGAATCTGACTGTCAGATCGTCAACTTTCTCAGCCTGTATTTTCCATCACCTACAAACATCCGCTGTAACACAAAATGACTGCGGTACCCTTTACAGGATATCGCAGTCATTTCTTCCGTGCGCCCGTATCTGTAATTATCTTCATTTTCAGGCGGAAACCTGAACAGTTTCGTCTACAGCTTCATCTCTGAAAAATTAATGGACAGTCCACCGATGACATTGGTCTGCACGGTGTCCTGAAGCGTATACAGACTGATATCATTGCGATTGCCAAAATCATAAACGATGATCCGGTTTTTCTGCGGGTCGATCAGCCAGTATTCTCCGGCACCGGCAGCGTGATATTTATTCAGCTTTGTATAATAATCCATACTGCGGCTTCCGGGTGATACGATTTCAATCACCCAGTCTGGCGCACCGTGGCAGCCTTTGCGGTCCAGCTTATCGAGGTCGCAGATAATACTGATGTCCGGTTCCACGTAATTCCTGTCATCATCGCTGAGAAATACCGCAAATGGTGCTGCAAATATGCGGCAGCTTCCGCTGTGGGATTTGATATAGCTGTATATTTCCCCATGCAGAAAGCTGGAGATCATCTGGTGCGTTGTACCGGGAGGAGCCATATAATAGATCACGCCGTCGATCAGTTCTGCACGGACATCATCCGGCAGATTATAGATATCATCAATGGTATATGATTTTTCTGCAGGTACCGGTGCCATAACAACACATCCTTTCTGAACAGTTACTATTATTTGCATTACTTCAGGTTTCGCTGATTACAATTTAACATGAATGATCTGAAATATCAACTTATTAAGAGTCCGAACGGTGTTTTCATGCAACCAAACATAACGAAATACATATTATTCTGTACTGTTCAGTTGGTGGAAAGTTTTTCATAACGGGCTTATAATCATGTCATATTGTTTTTTTACATGGGAGGGCCTGGAGAATGATTCGGAAGATAATAAAGATTGCGGAGAGCGTACTGGCTGCATTTCTGCTGATTATTATAATTGCAGCTGTATGTTTCTGCAGGAAAAATCTTCGCTGGTGGGAAAAGGATATGAAAAAAATCAAAGCGCTTGGTGTCAGGGAAAAGCAGGTGACGCTTCCCGGTGGTCACACGATCAATTATGGTGAGCTGGGAGAAGACGGGCCTGCGCTTCTCCTGATCCACGGGCAGATGACTTCCTGGGAGGATTATGCCGGTGTTATGGCGCAGCTCAGCAAAAACTGGCATATTTATGCGGTTGATGTATACGGACACGGTGAGTCTTCCCATGAAGAGGAACTGTACTATCTTGATGTAAACGGGGATGATCTCATCTGGTTTATTGAAAATGTGATCGGGAGGGAAACGGTTGTCAGCGGACATTCCAACGGGGCGCTGACGGCGGCCTATATTGCTGCATATGGAGGCGATCTTGTAAAAGGCGTTGTACTGGAGGATCCGCCTGTATTTTCAACGCAGGGCGAGAACTGGGAGAACAGCTTTGCCTATCTCGACACCTATCGGCCGCTGCATGAATATCTTGCTTCGGAGCAGACGGAGTGCTGGCCGGCTTACTATTTGCGCCATTGTTACTGGGGACAGCTGTTTATGAAAGATTCCATGCCCCGGATCGCGGATTATGCGCAGAGATACAGTGAAAAACACCCGGGAGAAGAAGTAAAGCTTTTCTTTCTGCCTAAAAGCATCACCTGTGTATTTCATTATGTGGATCAGTATGATATGCTGTACGGAGAGCATTTTTATGATCTGTCATGGAATCATGGCATCACCCATGAACAGGTGCTGTCGGATATTGAGATCCCCTGTGTTTATCTTCATGCAAAAGAAAACACTGCGGAAAACGGGGTTTATCTGTGTGCCGCTTCCAAAGAGCAGGCGGAAAGGGCCGTGTCCCTGATCGGTGAAAACTGCAGACTGGTGGAAACGGACACCAGCGACCACATAATTCATGAGGTTCATAAAGAGCAGTATCTTGAAATAGTGAACAGTTTCCTGAAGGAAAGGTTGAAACAAAATGCTGAGTGACAATATTCTGATGTTGAGAAATTTAAACGGCTATTCTCAGGAAGAGGTGGCTGAGAAAATAGGAATTTCCAGACAGGCCTACGCCAAATGGGAAAAGGGAGAAACGATTCCCGACGTGGAGCGGTGCATGAAGCTGGCGGATCTTTATGGTACCACTGTTGATAATCTGGTCAGGCCGGCGGCAAAAGTGGGAAACACGGTATTATCTCCGGGCCCGAAAGGAAAACATATATTCGGCACGGTAAAAGTCAACTGCCGCGGTCAGATCGTCATCCCCAAAAAGGCACGGGAGATTTTCGACATTAAAAAAGATGATACACTGGTCGTTCTGGGGGATGAATCGGAAGGAATCGCACTCATAAAAACCGAAGTGCTGGAAGAGAGGCTGAATGCGTTTTATGGCTGCAGCAGGGTGGAGATTGACGAATAGGAAGAAAAAAAGAACCGTGTACTGCGGTTCTTTTTTGGCTCTGTGGATGCCGGTGTGAGTCATACTGAAGTTTCAAGTTTCAAATCTGAAAAGTCAATAGTCAGTCCTCTGATCACGCCGGATTTTACAGAGTCCCGGAACGTGTAAAGGCTGATATCGTCGTGATTTTCAAAATCATATACGATGA
>JBJELO010000209.1:0-1967 GCA_051879195.1 Lachnospiraceae bacterium | reverse complement strand
CCGGCCTTCTGATCCGTAGTCAGACGCTCTATCCAGCTGAGCTAAACGCACATCCTGTTGCTGTGTTCCAGCGACGTTTAATATATTACATCAGATTACCATAAAAGTCAAGCACTTTTTCATATTTTCTCAAAACTTTTTGTTACTGTTCAGAGCCAAGCAGATTTACACAAAAAGTGCGATGAATGCTTGCATTCACGAGCACTTTTTTGTAAATCTATTTGGCGGATACGCCACACCGAGGAAACACGCAGTGTTTTCGAGTCTGGCTCTAACAGTAACAACTTTTTCCGGCACAGTAACTGCGCAGAATTTTCTTCAAAAAAACAGGATTGTATATTCACGGCAATGGAATTCCGGAACCCATGGCAGCATCAAAAGAGACCGGACGATAAAGCCCGGCCTCCCCGTATTGATTATAGCCAGACAAAAAATCACTGCCTTGCCCTGCTGTAAATTTCCAGTTCTTCTCCTTCACTGCAGATCTGTGTCAGCACACCGTCACAAATCCGATAAGCCAGCCCGCAGACCACAGTTTTTCCGTCCTGCACCAGCACATAGCTTCCATCCACCAGCACGCAGAACTCCCGTCCCATGCTGTCTTTGTACGTAATGTCCTCATACAGCCGCTTTCCATCCAGATAATAATCCTTTACCTTCTGATAATGAGGAAGAATCATAACATCCGTCAGTCCAAGGCCGGGAATAAACCGCTCATAAGCCGGATCAATGGATTCTCCTTCTTCCTCCGGCTGTGCGTAAACCGTTTCCGCACAGTTCATGGTCCCTGCACTGATTCCCATAATCGTTCCGGCATAATCCCGGATTCGTTCCTTCAGCCCGATTCTCCGGAAAAAAGCATTCTGCGTGGGAACATGACCGCCCGCCAGAATGATCATATCGCTTTCCGCGATCAGCCTGTCCGCAGCCGCCTCATTTCTGGAATCGCAGATGATCATATCAGAAAGTGTCAGGCCATGAAATGTAAATGCTTTCCGGAACGTATCCTTCATCTCATCATTCATAACAAAATTATCCGGATCCGCACTGATGATCAGCCCCCGCGATCCCGGTTTCCAGCCCTCCGCCATCCGTTTCACGAATCCGTTTGCCTCATTCAGAATACAGGGCAGGGAAACACCTTCCGGAACATGATCATCACATGGACTGCTCGTTAAAAACAATCGCATCTGTCCATACTCCTTCTTACTGCATGTATGCTTTTATTTTTTTGTAAATACCTTCCGCGTCAAGCCCGTATTTTGCAAGAAGCTGAACTGCGGGACCGGATTCACCATATACATCATTGACACCGATCTTCAGCACCGGTGTGGGAGCATTTTCACTGAGAACATCGCATACGGCGCTGCCAAGCCCGCCGATTACGGAATGTTCCTCAACGGTTACAACTTTACCTGTTTTTTTCGCTGTTTTGATGATCAGTTCCGCATCAATCGGTTTGATGGTATGGATATTGATTACTTCCGCGCTGATACCGTCTTTTGCCAGCATTTCAGCCGCCTGCAGCGATTCATTGACTTCCAGACCGGTCGCAATGATGGAAACATCGGTACCCTCTTTTAATACGATGCCCTTACCGATCTCAAATTTATAATCAGGCCTGTCATTGAAGACCGGAACAGCCAGACGGCCGAATCTCATATAGAACGGTCCCGGTGTCTCATATGCTGCCATAACCGCTGCTTCGGCTTCTACAGCATCAGAAGGGTTGATGATCGTCATACCGGGAATGGTGCGCATAAGAGCGATATCCTCGTTGCACTGATGCGTTGCACCATCCTCACCTACGGAAATACCCGCATGTGTTGCACCGATTTTTACATTCAGATGGGGATATCCCACCGAGTTGCGGACCTGCTCAAAAGCACGTCCTGCCGCAAACATGGCAAAAGAACTGGCAAAAGGAACCAGTCCTACGGTGGACAGGCCTGCTGCCACACCGATCA
>JBJELO010000208.1:0-92368 GCA_051879195.1 Lachnospiraceae bacterium | reverse complement strand
TACCCGTCACCATCTGGAACGGCACCTGCACAATCAACTTCCAGGAAATCTACGACACCATCAGCTTCCTTTATGAACAGCCATAAAATCAATCATTCATAAACAGCTTTTAGCAAACAGAGAGCTTCCTGATACAACACAACTGTCACATATCAGCAAACACCAAACTCCCGGCAAACCGCCATCAAATCATATGCGCTTACTCCCATGCGCAGTTCGGTTTTTCATTTGCCGGATCGCTGTAAACTATGGCGGCACCATAACCGACAGGTCCTGTCAAGGAGACCGTTGACAAACGCCGGCACTTGCTTTTTCAAGCGAAAGCGCCGAAAAAGCTTAGTACCGCTGCGTTTGTCACAGAGCGAGAGCGCGTCTCCGGACAGGACCTGTCGGTCATGGTGCCTCACAAACAATACCGGCTGAAAACCAAACTGCAGCCTAATACTCCTTCTTAAGCTCTTCTTCCTTCACATCATACATTTCCATAAACAGCTTCCGGTCCGCCTCCGTCCGGATCACCATCAAATCCTCGAATTTCCCGGTTTTTACATCCTTAAAACCGGCCACCTGCTCACCGGTACAGATACTGGCCCGGATTACCGGCCGTTTACCCGTCTTATCAAAATCGATTTTCTGAACCTTCTTTTTTCTGGAAAACAGTCCCATATCATTTTCCTCCCTGGCGCGTCCCTGTACAGGATATCACTGCAATTTCGCCTCAAAACATTCCTCTCCCGATAGAAACCTGAACGGTACCTTCTTCTCTCAGATCATCATCAGCAACGTTTCCACAACTTCTTCGGCTGCCCGCATTTTATAATCCAGCCGGGTGGGAAGCGGATCCAGATCAAGGCGGAAAGTGGTCAGACGTCCTCTGAAATCCACTGTATAATAGAGGACACCGGGTACGCTGTCCGCGTTGTTGGGGTCCACATTACCGAATGAGCCGGTGATTCCGATGCCGATATCGGCTCTGTAGGCCGCGCGGCAGGCTTTTGCCATGGCCCGGGCGGTGTCCGGTGAATATACACCATAGGTTTCTATGATCTCAGCAGGTACTCCCTGCATGATCTTCGCTTCATTACAGTATGTGACAAATGCCCCTTTCAGAATTGCCGAAGAACCTTCCGTGTCGGTAATCAAAGAGGCGATCAGACCGGCCGTGGCACTTTCCATCGTTGTAATGGTCAGTTTCTTTTCAATCAGCAGTTCAGTCAGCTCTCTGTAACGCTCCCTGATCTGTGAATAATCTGTACCTGCCATATTGATTTCCTCCATTTCTGCTGTCTTTTTGTTTCTTCAATCTTCCTGTTTCTTATTTTCCTGCCCTTTACTCTTCCTCCAGCAGCTTATGACACCGCGCGATTACCTGCTTCATGGCTTCAGGGCCGGGGCCTCCGATGGTGGTTCTCTTTTCCACACAGGTTTTCAGGCTGATGGCATCGTAAATATCTTCCTCGAATACAGGACTGATGGCTTTCAGTTCCTCCAGGCTCATTTCCTCGATTGAGATATTCTTATCGATGCAGTACAGCACGATCTGTCCGATGATTCCATGGGCATCACGGAACGGTACGCCGTGATTTACCAGATAATCGGCTGCGTCGGTTGCATTGGTGAAGCCGTTCATGGCTGATTTCGCCATGACATCCTTACGGAAACGCATGGTGGCAATCATGCCTGTGAAAAGCTGGATGCAGCCTTTTGTGGTGTCGATGGCATCGAAGGTCATCTCCTTATCTTCCTGCATATCCTTGTTGTAGGCCAGGGGAATTCCTTTCATGGTGGTCAGCAGAGACATGAGCGCACCGTAGACACGGCCGGTCTTTCCGCGAACCAGCTCCGCAATGTCAGGATTTTTCTTCTGGGGCATGATGCTGGAGCCGGTGCTGTAGGCATCATCGATTTCCACAAAACGGTATTCATTGCTGTTCCAGATGATGATTTCCTCAGAAAAACGGCTCAGATGCATCATGATCGTTGCCATGGCACTCAGCAGCTCAATGAGATAATCGCGATCCGCCACGGAATCCATGCTGTTGAAAGTGGGGCCGTCAAATCCCAGCAGTTCTGCCGTATATTCACGATCCAGCGGATATGTGGTTCCCGCCAGAGCACCGGATCCCAGAGGACAGTAATTCATACGTTTGTAAATATCCTCCAGGCGTGTCTTGTCGCGCAGGAACATTTCAAAATATGCGCCGAAATGGTGTGCCAGCGTCAGCGGCTGCGCTTTCTGCAAATGGGTGAAGCCGGGCATATAGGTCTCCGTATTCTCCTCCATGATCTTCAGAATCGTTTTCAGCAATTCTACGATCAGTCCGTGCAGCTCGGAGATCTCATCGCGGGTATACAGCTTCATATCAAGCGCCACCTGATCGTTGCGGCTTCTTCCTGTATGCAGCTTCTTGCCGGTGTCACCGATGCGCTCGATCAGAGTTGCCTCCACAAAGCTGTGGATATCCTCGGCGGTTTCATCAATCTGCAGCTTTCCTTCCTGAATATCGGAAAGGATTCCTTCCAGACCTGCTTTAATGCAGTCGCGCTCTTCGTCTGTCAGTATACCCTGCTTCGCCAGCATGGTTACATGAGCAATGCTGCCGGTAATATCCTGTTTGTAAAATCTTTTATCAAAAGAAATGGACGCGTTGAATTCATCCACCAGCTGATTTGTAGCCTTTGTAAAACGGCCTCCCCATAACTTCATAAGCTTTCATCCTCTCTGTCTTTTTATCCACATTCTGTCGAATTTTTCCATCACTTTTCCACCTGCCGGTACATCTTTATCCACTGCTCTGCCAGAAAACGGTTCCCTGTTTCGGTCAGATGGATGCCATCCACCGTTACCTGATCCACGCCCAGTCTGTCTGCCAGCTCACCCAGCGGTCTGTCAAGATGGATCAATGGGAGACTGTACTTTTCGGCCAGATGGGAAATCACCGGAAGCAGCGGATCCAAATAGGTTCTCCAGGTGATCAGATAAGCCGGACAGCGAAAAAGAAAGGGCTCCATGAGAATCATATCCGCACGGGTATTGTCAAGTACCTCCGTGATCAGACGTTCATAAGTCCTTTCAAATACTTCCGGCTCCGTTACCATGCCTTCCATGGCTGCTCCGGCTTCATTCACACCCACCAGCAGCGTAACCAGATCAGGCTGTTTGCTCAGACAGATCCGGTTCCAGCGCCGCAGCAGATCCTCCGCCCGGTAGCCGTTGTAGCCGCTGTTAATAATACGGTATGCAAAATAACCTGCATTTCCTGCATTTTCCGTTTTTCCTGCTTCACCTGCCTCCAGCATCTCCGAAACCATATGGACGTATCCATGCCCCAGTCCGTCCGGACCGGGATCCCACAGATGATCCGCGTCCGTAATACTGTCGCCGGCAAATAAAAGCGTCTTATTATTCATCCCATTCCCCGGTAAATACTTCCGTGGCCGGTCCTGTCATCATCACATGACCGTCCGCTTTCCGCAGTTCGATATGAAGGGTGCCTCCCAGCAGTTTGATATCTGCTTTGCCTTTCACATAGCCCGCCAGCGTGGAAGCGGTCAGTGTGGCACAGGCGCCGGTACCGCAGGCCAGTGTTTCTCCTGAACCGCGCTCCCATACCCGCATTTTCAGAGTATGGTCATCCACCACCTGAACAAATTCCGTGTTGGTGCGGTCGGGGAAACGGGGATGATTCTCGAACAGCGGACCGATCTTTTCAATCTCCAGACTGTCAGTGTCATCCACATACACAATGGCATGGGGATTACCCATGGAAACACCGATCATTTTCCAGTTTTTCCCATCTACTTCAATATCTTCCCAGATTTCATCCGCAGTCAGTTTCCGGTAATCCTCCATCGCCAGGGCTTTATCCGCTTTATGGCTGGTCAGAACCGGGCTTCCCATGTCCACCTCAGCCATAACAGCCTTTCCGTCTTTTACGGTCAGTTTCAGCGTCTTGATGCCGGAGCCGGTTTCCACAGTAATCGTTGTTTTCGACCTGTCAACGATTCCGTGATCATACGCGTATTTCCCCACACAGCGCACGCCGTTGCCGCACATGGCGCCCAGTGAACCGTCTGCATTGTACATCTCCATACAGCAGTCCGCCACTTTGGAGGGTTTGATCAGGATCAGCCCGTCAGATCCCACTGCAAAATGTCTTGGGCTGATGGCAATTGCCGTCTTCACCGGATCCTTTACTGTTTCCTCAAAACAGTTCACATATACGTAATCGTTGCCGATTCCGTGCATTTTGGTAAATTTCATCCTCACATCCCGCCTTTCTGCTTTTATGTATTTCCTTTCTGCTGCGATTGTTCTTTTTCTGTCTTTCCGTCATGTCATAACACTCAGAATCATCTTTGCAGTTTCAACCATATTCGTTCCTGTATCCATACTGCACTTCTGAATATAACGATGTGCTTCGCCCTCACTCATATGATTGCGCTCCATCAGAAGCGCTTTTGCCTCCGTCAGCAGCTTTCGATCCTCTTCGCTGCGTCTGGACGGCTGTTCTTTCCGCTTTCTCCTCTTTCTGACAATGACATCGGACATCATACCGACTGTTTCCACCAGATCCATGGACCGCAGCGGCATGGATATGCTCATGATACCCATGCCTTCTGCTTCCTGCAGATGCATCTTCGAGGTTACGAGAAGCATTTCGAAATACCGGGGAAGATTCTGATTCAGATCAGAATACATCATGTCGCGGAAACGGTACCCGCAGATCACAATGCCGTCATTGAGACCTTCCATAGCACTCAGCGCCTGTGCGCCGCAGTTGCATACAGCAGTCACCTGCAGACCGTTTCTCGTCAGGATATTCCGAATGCTCTTTGCATCCTCCAATTTGGGAAACACTACTATAATATTTGTCACGTAAATCTACCTCCAGTAGCCGATTCCGTCATTGTCATTAGAAATATCGTAAATAGCGGTTAAGCTCCCATTCCGTAATCTGATTGCAGTATTCATTCCATTCAGTGTATTTTGCCTCCAGATATTTGCCGGTCAGATGCTCGCCAAGAATACCTGTCAGGAATGTATCCTTTTTCAGTTCCTCCAGAGCATCCCCCAGCGTCATAGGCAGCTCTTCAATTCCGGCTGCTTCCAGTTCTTCTGCTGTCATGGCAAACAGGTTCCCCGTAACGGCTGCCGGTGCTTCCAGTTTATTCTTGATTCCGTCCAGTCCCGCTGCCAGGCACAGAGCCAGAATCAGATAGGGATTGGCTGTGGGATCGGGAGAACGAAGCTCCACACGGGTATGATGTCCGCGGTTGGAAGGGATACGGATCAGCGGACTTCTGTTCTTTGCAGACCACGCAATATGAATCGGTGCTTCATACCCCGGCACAAGGCGCTTGTAGGAATTCACCAGCGGATTGGCAATGGCAGTAATTCCTTTGATATGCTTCATCACACCTGCCATAAAGTGGTAAGCCAGTTCACTGAGTCCGTTAGGGTCCGAAGGATCGTTGAACAGATTGACACCGTTTTCATCAGACAGGGACATATTCACATGCATGCCGGAACCGCCCTGAGCAGGCAGAGGTTTGGGCATAAAGGTGGCATGGAATCCGTGGCGTTTTGCAATGGTTTTTACGGTCATTTTGAAAGTCATGATATCATCTGCCGCTGCCAGTGCATTCTCATAGCGGAAATCAATCTCATGCTGGCCGGGCGCCAGTTCATGATGGGAAGCCTCAATCTCAAAACCCATATCCTCCAGATTGAGAATGATATCGCGGCGGACATTTTCTGCCTGATCGTTGGGCGCCATATCAAAATAAGAAGCCTGTTCATGGGTAATAGTGGTGGGATTGCCGTAATCATCCGTATTGAACAGGAAAAATTCACACTCGGGACCCACATCAAACACATACCCCATATCTTTCGCCTGCTGAACCACTTTTTTCAGAATATATCTGGGTTCTCCTTCAAAAGGTACCCGGTCAGCCGTATATACATCGCAGATCAGCCGGGCCACCTTGCCCTGCTGAGGTCTCCAGGGATATACAACAAACGTATCAAGATCAGGATACAGATACATATCCGATTCCTCGATTCTTACAAAACCCTCAATGGCAGAGCCGTCGAACATGTACCTGTTGTCCAGGGCCCTCTCCAGCTGTGAGGCGGTAATGGCCACATTTTTAAAGCATCCGAAAATATCTGTGAACTGAAGGCGGATAAATTCCACATCCTCCTGCTCCACCAGTTCAAGAATCTCTTCCTTGGTATATTTGCTCATATTTTTCCTCCTTTTAATTCTCCTTTTTATGATATCGTGCCTCTTTCATCAGATGAACAGCTTCATGATAAAGGGCCTGCACCCCGTCGATCAGGGAGTCATAAGCTCCCATGCGGATGACTTCCAGCATAATCATGCCGATGGGCACCGCCAGAATCATTCCTGTAAATCCGCCCAGTCTGTAACCTACATAAAGAAACAGAAGCGTCAGCAGCGGATTCATCCCCATGGTATCACCGATCAGCTTTGGTTGGATCAGCTGACGGATCAACTGGGTCAGTCCATAAAGAACCAGCAGAAAAACCGCCGCACCGTAGGCACCGTTTAACAGTTTGATCACAGCCCAGGGAATCAGCACCGTTCCCGTGCCGAAAATGGGCAGAAAATCAAGTATGGCGATCAGCACCGCCACCAGTCCGCTGTAGGAAACACCGGCAATGGTCAGTCCCACCGCCAGAACCACCGCAATAACAAACATGATGCGGAACTGGGCAAGGAAATAGCTTCCCACGATTTCACCGGATTTCTTCCGGATAAAAGTCATGGTCTTCATGAAAATGTCCGGCATGGTCTTTTTGGCAGCGTCAATAATCTTATCGTAGTCTGCCAGGAAAAAATAGGCAGACATCAGAGCGACTATTGTAGAAACCAGAATACTGGGAATACGTCTCGCCACATTGCCTGCAATCTCCACAGTGGGAGAATACAGGGATGATATGCTTTCGGAAATCGTATTCCCCAGACTGTCCATGCCATCAAAAATGCTTTGCTGTACATTGTCCGGAAGCAGCTTCATCATCTGCTGCAGTTTTTCCAACGTATGGCGCAGTTCTTCTCCCATGGAATCAAGAATGTCAGGTGCATCCTGCACAAACTGAATCCCCTCGCGAATCAGATTGCTGAGCACCAGCCAGATCAGAAAAACGATCAGCGCCAGCGCCCCCACAATAATCGCCATGGACGTAAAGCGCCGCATAAGCTTAACTCTGCGTTCCAGAAAACGCACCAGCGGAGCAGCCGCCAGTGCAATAATCAGCCCGATCACAAAGGGCATGAAAAAACTGATCAGCTTCGGTCCCAGAAAGCAGACCAGACACGTAGCCACCAGCGGAACCGCAATATTCAGAAAAATACCTGTATATTTTCTAACAGTATTCAAATAATCACCAGCTTTACTGATAACGGGCAAGGGCCTGATAAAGCTTCTCCATCTCCTCCGGTGTTCCCACCGTAATCCTCAGATAATTATCGATCCTTGCAGAATTAAAGTATCTCACAAAGATTCCTTCTTCTTTCAGCTCCGTGAATATCTGCTTTGCCGGCACACATTTATGCGTGGCAAACAGAAAGTTTGACGCAGAATCAAGGCAGGTAAAGCCCAGTTCTGACAGCCTTACTTTTGCTTCTTCTCTTGTTTTGATAATCTTCTCTATCGTCTCTCTGAAATAAGCATCATCCTTTACCGCTTCCACACCCATCACCAGTGAAGGCCGGTTCATGGTATAGGAATTGTAGGAATATTTCACATCATTCAGCGCCCGGATCAGAGCCGGATTACCCATGGCATAACCAATCCGCATACCCGCCATGGACCTTGATTTGGAAAATGTCTGGACAACCAGCAGATTCTCATATTCCTTCAGCAGGGACACGGCCGATTCGCCGCCGAAATCAATGTAGGCCTCATCTACAATGACCACACTTTCCTGATTGTGATCCAGGATATCCCGGATAAAGGAAAGCGGCTCCACCAGTGAAGTAGGCGCGTTGGGATTGGGGAAAATAATCCCTCCGTTGGGACGGTAGTAGTCCTCTTTCACAATGCGGAAATGATCATCCAGCGCCGGTCTCTCGTAGGGAATCCGGTACAGATCTGCCCACACACTGTAAAAAGAATAGGTAATGTCAGGGAACAGCACCGGCAGCTCCGAATTAAAAAATGTAAGGAACGCCATGGCCAGCACATCATCGGAACCGACTCCCACAAAAACCTGATCGGCACCCAGACCGTAATACTGTGCCAGTACATCAGTCAGAGAAGATGCCGCCGGATCGGGATACAGTCTCAGACTGTCATCGGAAAATGCCATCCTTGCTTTTTCCACCCCCGGAGCCGGAGGATAGGGATTCTCATTGGTATTCAGTTTGACTACATTGGTGTCTTTCGGCTGCTCGCCGGGTACATAGGGCTCCACCTGACGTATATTTTTCTCCCAGGGTTTCATTGGTTCTCCTCTCTTATGCCTCAGCGGTGTGGCCTTTTTTGCGGATTACTTCGATGATCTGATCCACCACCTGATTGCATAATTCTGTTGTTTTTGCTTCCGCCATAACACGGATCACCGGCTCTGTACCGCTTTCACGCACCAGAATCCGGCCATCGCCGCAAAGCTGTGCTTCCGCCTCTGCAATGGCAGCAATCACATCCTCATCCTGTCTGGCAGCCGGCTTGCTCTTGACGCGGATATTTTTCAGTACCTGAGGATAGATCTCCACTTCCTCCGTCAGCTTGCCCAAGCTCTGTTTCTTCTCCAGCATCACTTCCATGATCTTCAGAGATGTCAGGATACCGTCACCGGTGTTGGCATATTTGCTGAAAATGATATGGCCGGACTGCTCTCCGCCAAGGCGATGACCGTTTTCCGCCATATTCTCGTATACATATTTATCTCCCACATTGGTCTTCTCATAGGAAATGCCGATCTCATCAAATGCTTTGTAAAGGCCGATGTTGGACATGATGGTCGTGACAACCGTATTGGTATCCAGCTGTCCGCTTTCCTTCATATATTTGCCGCAGACATACAGGATCAGATCTCCGTCAACGACCCGTCCGTTCTCATCCACAGCCAGACAGCGGTCTGCATCTCCGTCGTAGGCAAAGCCCACATCCAGATGATTTTCCCTTACATACTTCTGGAGAACTTCAATATGTGTAGAGCCGCAGTTCATATTGATATTGGTTCCGTCAGGCTCATTGTTGATTACGTATGTTTTTGCACCCAGCGCATCGAAAATACTCTTGGCCATGGACCAGGCGCTGCCGTTGGAGCAGTCAAGTCCCACACGGATTCCCTTAAAAGAACGGGTTGCCAGGCTGATCAGATAGCCCATATAGCGGTTTCTGCCCATGACATAGTCGGTGGTGCATCCGATGGCATCCTTCACTGCAAAAGGAATCTCTCCCATCTCGCCGTCCAGATAAGCTTCAATCTTTTCGATTACATCCTCCGACATCTTCTCGCCTGCACCGTTCAGCAGCTTGATTCCGTTGTCATAGTAGGGGTTATGGCTGGCGGAAATCATGATACCGCAGTCAAAATCCTCCGTTCTTACCACATAGGAAACACTGGGAGTTGTCGTAACATGAAGCAGATATGCATCCGCACCGGAAGCTGTCAGACCGGAAGCCAGCGCATACTCAAACATGTAACTGCTTCTTCTCGTATCCTTACCGATTACCACCTTGCATTTATGTTCCTGACCAAAATACCATCCCAGGAAACGACCTACTTTATATGCATGTTCCACTGTTAAATCCACATTGGCTTCTCCGCGGAAACCATCTGTACCAAAATATTTACCCATGGCTATATCTCCTATAAATAAATTCTGTCTGTCGGATACAGAACCGGCATTGATACCACATTCCGGCAGATTGCAGTCTTTTGACAGACGCTTCTTATAACTCCATGTATCTGTCAAAGATAATAACTAACCAATCTATAATATAGCACAACCCTTTTTTTTTGTAAACGAATATAGTGATTTCGGTTTTGTTTCTAAAGACTCCATGGCAGTCTCTGTATTCCCTGAACCGGATTGTTATCTCATCTCCAGTGCCCGGTCGGGATAATTTGTGATGATTGCTTCCACCTGCATATCATACATCAGACGGATATGCTCCGGTTCATTGACCGTCCATACATGCAGCGGAATCTTTTTCTGCCTGCATGCTTCCCGAAATCCTTCATATTGCAGATTATAAAGTTCCGGATGCAGGGCATCCATGCCCACTTCCCGGCAGTATCTGTCCATGTGCAGATAACCGTCTGAATACAACAGGCCGCAGACAGTCTTCGGATTCATCTTTTTTATGTTGACCATGGTCTGATGATTGAACGAAGAATAGATTACCCGTTCCTCCATTCCCATGTAAGCAGTCAGTTCCAGCACTTTATCTTCAATTCCCGGGTAAAAGAAAATGCCGGTCTTAATTTCCACATTGATTTTCTTCTGATTATTCTGAAACAATTCGTATACTTCCTTTAATGTAGGAAGCGTCACTGACTTATATCCCGGTATCGTTCTGTTAAACTCCAGCTTTTTCAGCTCTGCCAGCGTATAATCCCTGACAAAACCGCTGCCGCTGCCGGTTCGGTCAATTCGCTCATCATGAATGACCACCAGTTCCCCATCTTTCGTCAGCTGCACATCCAGCTCAATTCCATCGGCTCCCTGCTCCAGAGCCAGAGCAAAAGCATCCAGCGTATTCTCCGGTGCATACCCTGATGCACCTCTGTGTCCCCAAACCTGTGTCATACTATATTCCTCCATTATTGTTAATCGTTCATGTGTCTCCCCTACCGGACGCAGACAAACAAAATGGGGGCTTTCGCCCCCATTCGTACCTGTAACTGTTCAGAGCAGCTACTAATAATTATATTTCAGATAATCGGAAATATCCACCATTCCTTCAGACGGTGTATAATTGGTGACACCCATATATTCCCGCCACTGTTTCATGGTTTCCTCCATGTCATTGACGAGGAAATAGTAGGTACCGTTGATCTTGCGCCCTGTACCGCTTTCTTCGGTGATCAGCTTCACATTCTCGATGGAATCCGCACCAAGCGACATGAGCGCCTGAGCGATATCAATACATTCCGCAACCGTACAGTCTGTATAGAAATAATCATACATGGCGGTGATCAGACTGGGATATTTCACAGGAGACATGGCTTTCACTTTATCATAGATCGCCAGCAGAACCTTGTACTGCCGTTCTGTGCGGGCAAAATCACTGTCGATCTTACGGATCCGGCAGTAAGTCAGAGCCTGTTTGCCGGTCAGGTTATTCATGCCCGCCGTTGTACCGCCTACTTCAAAGAAACTGAGCATATGATCGCTTTCCGCCTGTGTCAGTTCCATGGGGACACCGCCCAGTGCGTCGACTACCTTTTCCATCCCTGCAAAATTGATGGTAAAGTAATGGCGGATATCGATATCAAAGTTCCTTTCAACCGTTTCCACAAGAAGCTTTGCCCTGCCATACGCATAGGTATGTGTAATCTTGTCATAGCCTTTGCCATTGATGTACACCATGGTATCACGTGGCATGGAAGACAGTACGATTCGGCCGTCTTTATCATTGACGGAAAAGATCATCAGCGCATCGCTTCGTCCGCCTTCAAAGGTATCCTTGCGGTTATCGAGACCGATCAGCAGATAATGTACCCAGTCGGTATCCTTGAATACAGCCACATCCAGCGATTCCAGTTCGCTGATGGGGCTGTCCGATCTGGATTCATCCTCCAGATCCCCGTACTCCTCTGTCTGATTCTCATCGGATTCGGTCTGAATGGTAATATCAAAATCGGGATCCACATCCTTCTCCGGCTTTGACAGGGACAGCACAAATACGGTGACACCTGCCAGAATCACCAGCACGATCAGCACAATCCTGACAGTGTTCAATTTCTTTGTTCCTTTATGATTCGCCATAACGGTTCCTCCTGCTTATTCAATCATTCTGATTATTATCATTGGCCTAAACGGATTTATTATACCCGCTTCCACTTTTTTTTACAATAGTTTGGATATCATATTAAAAAATTTTACTATTTTTTGTTTTCGAGGTTGGCTCTGAACAGTAACCATCTTAAAGAAAACGAACAATATTATAAACATTGATGGCCAGAATCAGAATCATGGCCCCCTCCAGGCAAAGAGTGGCCTGGCGATTGTCGATCTTCCCATTGATCCGGCGCCCCGTCTCACTGCCGATGATGCCCAGAAGGATCATTCCCAGAAGAATATAAAGATCAAATACAGGAACCCCGTCAAATAAAACTGTTTTCAGCGTGCTGGTCAGCTGACTGAACAATACGATAAACAGACTGTTCTGCGCCGCTTTTTTGGCCGGCATGGAAAAGAAATAATACAGCACAGCCACATTGAACGGGCCTCCGCCAATGCCGAGGAAAGCTCCCAAAAGACCCAGGAAGACACCGATGATCAGACCGACCGCCGGTGAATTCACCTGTTTTGAACGGATTCTATCCTTATTCAGCGTATAAATCAGCGTAAGCAGAGTGGCAGTAAACAGCAGACAGGCCTGCACGCCTCCTGCAGTATCCCTGTTCTCAAAAAGCGACGCAACCATGGTATACAGCTGCTTGCCGCCCAGTCCGCCCACAGCTGCGCCCACAGCCAGAACCGTGGTATTTTTCAGGTCAATAACCGATTCTTTTTTCACCAGAGTTTTTCCCACACTCCAGCAGGACATGGCAATGACCGTGCAGCCCGATAAAAAGGTGACCGTGGACACTGACATGACACCTGTGGCATCAAGGGCCGGTTTAATAATAATGCCTCCGCCCATGCCGCAGATCGTACCAAGAATACAGGCAAAAAACGTAACAAGATAACAGATAACCTGAATCATCATTTTTCCGCCTCTGCAATCCGGCGTCCCAGTTCATAAGCCTCGGTCATGATCCTGCCGTTTTCACTGAGATCACTGTTTCCGCCCGCCACGATTTTGCCTGCCGGTTCCATATGTCTTTCAAAAATGCTCAGATACCAGTCATAAACCGCCTCATACCGTTCGATTCCCTCCGGTGCTCCCTGAGCGAAAATCCCGATCAGCTTTTTACCGGGTTCCAGACGGGAAGTATGATCCGGCTTTGACATACAGTAATGACGGTTCATAAATGTGATCATGGGACCTGCTACCTGTGAACAGTAATTGGGAGCTGTCAGCAAAAGGGCATCACATGTATGCAGTTGACTGAAATATGCCTGCATGTCATCCTGAATCACGCAGTCCGTTCCGTTTCTGCGGCAGGAATCACATCCTCTGCAGCCTTTCATATTCATATCGTTTGCATGGAAAACCACAACCTCACAGCCCGCATCCTCTGCACCTTTCATAACACGTTCTGCAATTTTCGTAGAAACCGCATTGGGACGGCTGCTGCCAAGTACAGCAACTAATTTCATATGTATCACTCCATTCCTGAATCATTATATTTCTGTAATTGTTCAGAACCGACCCGCAAATATCATGTGTTTCCCCGGTACGGCACATCTGTACAAATCTGCCTGCTGAACAGTTACACATTTCTTTATTATACAACCGATATGTCACGGAATCCAGTACCGCACGCAAAAAAAGGCAAAGGAGCCTTCATGAAATATAAAATCCCATTCAGACTCCTGCGCCTTTTTTTCAAAGGATATGAACAGCTTTAAATATGGTTTTTTCTTAACTATTCTTCAACATTATTCTCAGCACTATTCTTCAACCGCACGAAATGCTTCGTCCAGGTCTTCAATAATATCCGCGATATTCTCGGTTCCGATGGAAAGGCGGATGGTATTGGGTTTGATGCCCTGATCCAGCAGTTCCTCCGGTGAGCACTGGCTGTGTGTCGTAGTTGCGGGATGGATTACCAGTGATTTAACATCCGCTACATTGGCCAGCAGGGAGAACAGTTCCAGATTATCGATAAAGTCCTGCGCTTTCTGCGCATCGCCCTTGATTTCAAAAGTAAAGATGGATCCGCCGCCATTGGGGAAATACTTTTTGTAAAGTCTCTGCTGCTGGGGATCATCGGTTACGGAAGGATGATGTACTTTTTCCACCTGAGGATGGTTGTTCAGGTATTCCACCACCTTCAGCGCATTTTCTACATGACGTTCCACACGGAGAGACAGTGTCTCCAGACCCTGCAGGAACAGGAAGGAATGGAACGGGGAAACGGTTGCACCTGTATCTCTCAGCAGGATCGCACGGATCTTGGTAACGAATGCTGCAGCTCCTACTGCTTTGGTAAAGCTGATGCCGTGATAGCTGGGGTTGGGGTCTGTCAGTGACGGGAACTTGCCGGAAGCTTCCCAGTCGAATTTACCGCTGTCCACGATCACGCCGCCGATGGCTGTTCCGTGACCGCCGATAAATTTGGTTGCGGAATGTACCACGATATCCGCGCCGTATTCAATGGGACGAACGAGATAAGGGGTTGCAAATGTATTGTCCACAACCAGCGGAATCTTATACTCGTGAGCCAGTTCCGCCAGTGCTTCGATATCCACTACGTCGGAATTGGGATTGCCCAGTGTCTCAATGTAAAGAGCCTTCGTATTGTCCTGAATTGCTGCGCGAACCTCATCCAGATTGAAAATATCGACAAAAGTGGTAGTAATTCCGTACTGAGGCAGGGTGTGCTGCAGCAGATTGAAGGAACCGCCGTAAATATTTTTCGCTGATACGATGTGGTCGCCGGCCTGTGCCAGATTCTCGATGGTATAGGTGATGGCTGCCGCGCCGGAAGCAACTGCCAGTGCTGCAACGCCGCCTTCCAGAGCTGCGATACGCTGTTCAAACACATCCTCGGTGGGGTTGGTCAGTCTGCCGTAAATATTGCCGGCATCAGTCAGGCCAAATCTTGCAGCCGCATGTGCAGAATTGTTAAATACATAGGATGATGTCTGATAAATCGGTACGGCTCTTGCTCCGGTTGCCGGATCAGGCTGTTCCTGACCTACATGTAACTGTAATGTTTCAAATCTTAAATTTCTTTCTGCTCTTGTTTTCTTACTCATAACGCTGTTCTCCTTTTCTATTTCCTTCTTTTTCTATTTTCTGTTTTCTGTTTTCCTATCTGATTACAAGGTTATTATATATTGATAATTCCTACTTGTCCAATATGAAAAAGCAGGTATCTGGTTATAAGTTTTCCTTATATCCAGATACCTGCTTTCAATCAGTCTTCTTATGATTCGTTTTTTATTCTGATTCCGCGCTCTTTGGTCTGCGGGTTTCACTCCCCGGAATCCTTCAGAATACAGTTTTCATACCTTCTGATCTCCTCAAGATACCGGAGTGCCAGCGGACTCAGCATCATGCCGCGCCGCTGAATGTATCCGATGGTCATGACTTCTTTTTCTGCCAGCGGAACGGCGGTATAATCGCTGCCGTTCAGTTCCTCGCAGATAATGCCCGAACACAGAGTATAACCGTTCAGTCCCACCATCAGATTCAGCATGGTGGCCCGGTCATTGGCCCGGATGACCCTTTTGTACTCATAAGTACTCATCATCTCTTCCGCCAGGAAAAAGGAATTGTCGCTTCCCTGATCGAACACCAGACAGGGATATTCCCTCAGTTCCTCCATGGTAATGACCGGCTGGCCGGCCAGCGGATGATTTTTCCAGAGATAGACGTAGGTTCCGCAGTCAAACAGCTCATGAAATTCCAGATTGTTGTCCTTCAGAATCTTGGAAAGAGCTTTTTTATTAAATTCATTCTGAAACAGAACGCCCAGCTCGCTTTTGAAATTTCTTACATCCGAAATCACTTCGCTGGTCTTGGTTTCGGATACGGCAAATTCGTATTCATCCATGCCGTACTGTTTCACCAGTTCCACAAATGCCTTTACGGCAAAAGAATAATGCTGCATGGAAACACTGAACTTGCTTTTCACCCGGGTGCGCCTGATGAAACGGTCCTCAATCAGCTGATACTGTTCCATCAGCTGGCGGGCATATCCCAGAAACTCTTCCCCGTCGGGAGTCAGCTGCACACCTTTATTGGTGCGCTTGAAAATCTCAATTCCCGCCTCCGCTTCCAGTTCCTTCACTGCCCCGGAAAGACTGGGCTGTGAAACATAAAGAGCCTTGGCCGCTTCATTCATGGAACCGGCATCCGCCACCGCGGTCACATATCTCAGCTGCTGAAGTGTCATAATCTCACCCTGATTTTAGTCTACAACGCCGCCTTCAACAACCAGGCTTTCAGGATCGATACTGTCGCCGTATACATCCTTTAAAGTTGCATCGAAATCTGCGTGGAAGAACTGTTCGTCTGCCAGAGACTCGATTTCCTCATTCAGCCAGTTCAGCAGTTCTGTATTGCCTTTCTGTACAGCAGGAGCGATGGTATCGATATTGCCGATGGATTCCACGCCAACGGTAAATCCAGGATTCTGACGTGCCCATGCCAGTACTTCGGTATTATCGGTTGAGAATGCATCTCCTCTGCCGTCCAGCAGTGCATCGTAAGCTTCCTGATATTCATCAAACTTTGTCAGTTTCAGGTCAGGATAATTTTCCGTAAAATAGGTTTCGGCTGTGGTACCTTTTACAACGATCAGGTTCTTGCCCTCCAGATCGTCCACGCTGGTGATCGGAGCACTGTCAGGTGATACAACGCCCAGAGCAACTTTCATGTAAGGCAGCGCGAAATCAACCTTTTCTTTTCTGTCATCGGTTACCGTGAAGTTGGCCAGAATGATATCAACCTTTGCGGACTGCAGATATTCCACACGGCTTGCAGCTTCCACATAAACAAATTCTACCGCATCTTCGCTGCCCAGCAGGTCTTTTGCGATTCTTTTTGCAAAATAAACATCATAGCCCTGGATTTCGCCGTTTTCATCCACGTATCCAAAGGGGTTTTTATCACTGAATACACCGATTTTAATCTTACCGGATTCTTTGATCTCGTCCAGACTTCTTGCCTGACCGGCAGCAGCGCCGTCATCTCCTGCAGCGGCTGTTGTCTCTCCTCCTGCAGCTTCCTTTCCCTCATCACTGCTTCCGCCGCAGCCGGCAAAAATACCTGCCAGCATTACTACGGCCAGCAGCAGACTTAACATTTTCTTTTTCATCGTCATTTCCTCTCTTTCTATTGAAAATATTTATTCATTAACAGCTTCGTAATGGAAACTGTTCAGAAACTGTTTTGCACGGTCCGTCTTCGGATGGTCGAAAAATTCCTCCGGACCGGCTTCTTCCACAACCTTGCCTCCGTCAAGGAAGATCACCCGGTCAGCCACGGCTCTGGCAAATTCCATCTCGTGGGTAACAATGACCATGGTCATACCTGATTTTGCAAGCTCCAGAACAACCTGCAGTACCTCTCTTACCATCTCCGGGTCAAGAGCGGCAGTGATCTCATCCAGCAGAAGTACCTCGGGATGCATCAGCAGGGATCTCACAATAGCCACACGCTGCTTCTGACCGCCTGACAGCTGTCTGGGATAGCTGTCCTTCTTCTCCAGCAGACCGACTCTTTCAAGAAGCTGCTCTGCCTCTGCCTGCACTTCCTCTTTTTTTCGTTTCTGTACTTTCATGGGTGCCAGAAGAAGATTGCCCATGATGGTCATATTGGGAAAAAGATCATAGCTCTGGAAAACCATACCTACTTTCTCCCGGAACTGATGGACTTTCTTTTTTTCCTTTTCATAGCTCACGCCCCGGAGCTTAATGGTCCCTTCATTAATATCCTCCAGACGGTTCAGACAACGTAAAAATGTACTTTTCCCGCATCCGGACGGACCCACAACTACTACAACTTCGCCTTTTTCAATCGAAAAAGAAATATCATTCAGGACCAGCGCCTGATCACCATAAGATTTTTTCAAATGTTCTACTTCCAATATCGTCTCTGCCATGACCTACTCCTATTGATTCGCAAATTTCTTCTCCAGCGCTGCAGAAAGTCTGGAAAAAGGAAAACATATTACAAAATACATGATAAATACTGCTCCGTATACCCACAGACCGGCTTTCGGATCTGTATAGCGGGAAGCATCGATGATCTGTTTGCCCACCTTTACCACTTCAATGACACCGATCAGGGCCACCAGAGATGTGGTCTTGATCATACGGGTCAGCAGATTGATGCCGGAAGGCAGCAGTCTACGGATGGTCTGAGGCAGGATAATGTAAATGTAAACCTGCATCTTCGTAAGACCCAGACCGTAGCCGCTCTCATACTGATGCTTCGGAATGGCAATCAGCGCACTTCTGACCAGATCTCCCATCTCGGCCGTCCCCCAGAAGGTAAAAACAATAATCGCCGCATTTTCCCCGGAAAGGTTCATACCCAGATGTTTCGCTGCTCCGAAATACACCAGGAACAGAAGCACCAGCTGGGGCATGATCCGCACCACTTCCAGATAAAACCTGCAGATGGCTTTCACGACGATATTCTGAATATTCATAATCATTCCCAGGACAAATCCCAGGAGAATGGACAGTATCATGGAGATCAGCGCAATCCTCAGGGTGACCCACAGGCCTTCGCATAATCTCAGAAAATTGGTTCCCCGAAACAGTACCTCAAACCCCATATTCTGCATAACGAACCTTCCTTTCCACAAATGTACAGATGATCGATATGGGCAGCAGAATGATCAGATATGCCACCACCAGCATAAACAGCGCTTCATCCGTATTGTAATTCATACCGATCAGATCCTTTGTTACAAACATCAGATCCGCCAGTGCCACCGCACTGAACACGGAAGTTTCCTTGATCAGGAAGATAATGTTGGCACAGAACGCGGGAATCGAATTGGATACTGCCTGAGGCAGGATAATATTCCCGAAAATCTGGCTGTGCGTCATGCCCAGACTCATGGCCGATTCCACCTGAATCCCCGGCACATTGTCAAGACCGCTCCGGAAAGCCTCCGCCATATAGCTTCCACCCAGAAAAGCCAGACCGATGACCGCGCACTGCTCCGAACTGAGTACGATTCCAATCTTCGGAAGACCGAAATACAGAAAATACAGCTGGATCAGCAGCGGCGTATTTCTTGATAATTCAATGTAGCAGCCTGCAATCTGCGACAGCACGGGTACTTTGAAATAACGGACCATGCTGCAGATCAGACCGACAATAACGGCAAATATAATTCCGAATACTGCCATGCGCAGCGTCAGCTTCGCTGCTTCCACATAAAGGGACAGATTTTCCTGCATAAAATCGGTGTTCAGCCCAAACAGCCTGTTGGCCTCCTTCATACAGTGCGGCAGCTGCCCCAGCACCACACTCATTTCCATTGTGATTACTCCCTTAATAATAATATGTATTCACCGCCCGACCGGAAATCATATTCCCTATTTCATATCGACTTTATAGGGTATAATATACCCCGACTACTGCGATTTGTCAATTGATTTTTTACAGATATCCAGTCATACACGACTCTCCAATCATATCACATTCAGGCACATCTGTCAGCCGTTTTTCCTTCACCCTGTTCCAATGTTCGGGATAAACTGCCATAAAAAACCGGAATCGGCAGCCCACTGTTCAAAGCCGGCCATTCCATGCTATAATCATGAGAATTCTTTTATCCAACATGGCTGTTCAGATCCAGCTGCCAAATGACTGCATGGCTCTGAACAGATCATCCAAAACATATTCAGGGAGGAAATCAAAATGATTCTGGAAAAAGGCATGAAGAAAGAGACTGGAAGAAAACAGAATCTCCGTAAAGAGAAACCGCTGATGCAAAAGCTGGCGCCCGTTTTAGTACTGGCAGCGGGCATCCTGTGGGGTACCATGGGTATTTTCGTCCGCCGGCTGAACAGGGCAGGGCTTGCTTCTCCTGAGATCGTTGCACTGCGGGCCATGGTCACCTGCGCTGCCCTGTTTCTGTTTTTACTTGTATATGACAGGAAATTATTAAAGATTCGTCTGAAGGATATCTGGTGTTTTCTGGGGACAGGCATATGCAGCATCGTTTTCTTCAATTACTGCTATTTTAAAGCGATTACCATGACATCGCTTTCCGTGGCAGCGGTCCTTCTGTACACCGCGCCGGCCATGGTCATGGTTATGTCCCGTTTTCTGTTTCATGAAAGATTTACCGGCATCAGGGTACTTGCTCTGATTCTGACCTTCCTTGGCTGCGTACTGGTAACAGGAATTGCAGGCAGCGGCGATGCCCTTTCTCCTGCGGGCATTCTGGTGGGACTGGGGGCCGGATTCGGCTACGCTCTGTACTCGATTTTCGGCAAATTTGCCATCGAAAGGGGATACGATTCCTTTACGATCTCATTTTATACGTTTCTGGCTGCGTCTGTGGGGATACTTCCTCTGACCGATGTGAAACTGCTGGGAAATGTGGTTTTCAGAGATGGTTCCATGATTCTGTTTGCTCTGGTATTCGGTCTGGCAAGCACCGTTTTACCTTATCTGACCTATACCATCGGATTAAAATACATGGAGAACAGCAAAGCCTCCATCATCGCTTCTGTAGAGCCGGTGGTCGCCACGCTGCTCGGCATCGTGGTCTACCACGAATCCATGACCGCAGGCGGACTTCTGGGAGTCGTGCTTGTGCTGTTCTCCATTGTCATCTGTCAGAGAGAACCGGAAACGGCGCCTGATTAATGTGACAGAATTCAGGTGGCAAAGCCTGCGTACTGGGTCATGTACAGTTCATAATACCGTCCCTTTTTCGCCAGCAGGCTCTCATGGTCACCTGTTTCCACAATGCGGCCCTGATCCATTACCACGATCATGTCCGCATCTCTGATGGTGGACAGACGATGGGCTATGATGATGCTGGTACGGTTTTTCATGATCCGCTGCATGGCATCCTGGATCGCCTTTTCCGTGCGGGTATCCACATTGGAGGTGGCCTCGTCAAGAATCAGGATCTTCGGGTCCGCCACAAACGCTCTGGCTATTGCCAGAAGCTGACGCTGGCCCTGGCTGATATTGGAGCCGGAACCGGAAAGAACCGTATCCAGACCCTCAGGAAGCAGCCGGATCATCTCTTTGCAGCAGCTCATCTCCACAGCTTTGTCAAGCTGCTCCTTTGATGCATGTTCATTGCCGTATTTCAGATTGCTGCGGATGGTATCGGTGAACAGCACCGTATCCTGCAGAACGATGGCAATGTTTTTTCTCAGGCTGTCACGGCTCATCCCGGCAATATCCTGATCATTGATCAGAATCCTGCCGCTGTCGGGATCGTAAAAACGCATCAGCAGATTCACAACCGTCGTTTTCCCGCTGCCGGTGGCACCCACCAGAGCCACTTTTCGGCCGGAAGGCACCTTCAGAGAAAAATCATGGAGCACCGGATACCCCGGCTGATAGGAAAAAACCACATTCTGAAACGTAACTTCCGCCTCTGTCCCGGCGCCGAATTCCTCCCCTGTCTTCTCTTCATTTTCCTCATCCAGAACCACAAAAACACGCTCCGCCCCGGCAATTGCAGTCTGAAGCTGCCCGTAAATCTGGGCGATTTCATTGATCGGGCGGCTGAACTGCCTGGCATACACAATAAAAGCAGAAATCACACCCACTGAAATCATGCCATGTATGGCAAAATATCCTCCGAAAACGGCAATGATGACAAAACCAATGTTGCCGATACAGTTCATCACCGGACCCATGACTCCGCTGAAAATATCGGTCCGTATGCCGGCCTTTGTCAGGGAATCCGCTGTTTCACAGAAATTCTGTGCCGTAATTTCCTGATGATTGTAAGCCACCACAGTCCGGTAGCCGGAAATCATTTCCTCCACAGTGCCGTTGAGCTGTCCGAGAAGCTGCTGACGGCGGCGGGAAAATTTCCGGACTTTGCCGGACAGGAATCTGGTGGCGCATACTGTCAGAAGTACCGTTGCACAGCTGAGCAGAGTCAGCTGCCAGCAGTACCGGAACATCATAAATACGGTACCGATTATGGTCAGCACGCCGGAGAACAGAGACGGAAGCGACTGGGATACCGTAGTCGAAATATTTTCAATATCATTGGTCATACGGCTCATGACATCCCCGTGGGAATGCGTATCCAGATAGGAAACGGGCAGATCCACAAGCTTCCCGAACAGCTCTCCCCTCATGCGTTTCACGATTCTCTGGCTTAATCCGGCACTGATCAGGCCCTGCACCAGCTGGCAGACCACATAAATCGTATATGCCGTCAGCATAAGTACCAGAATATGTACCAGATTCTTCTGAAGGGTGCCGGCAATGATATCAATAGCCTGACTCTGCAGACCGGGGGCCAGAACGCCGCAGACTGTCCCCAGTATCACAACTCCCAGCATGGCAAGAACCAGTCCTTTTTCCTTCATGAAATATGCCAGAATCCGTTTCAATGTTCCTGATACATTCTCCGCATGCTCTACCTGTGCAAATCGTGACGCCCGGTTGTTCATACCGGGAATATTTCTCTCCGCAAGTTTTGAATTACTCATGATCCTCCTCCTCTTCTCCCAGCTGCGAGTGGTATATATCCTGATACGTTCCGCAGGTTTTCAGCAGGTCTTCATGGGATCCACAGGCCTCAATCCGTCCTTCATTCAGCACCACGATCCGGTCCGCCCGGCGCACAGAAGCGATCCGCTGGGCAATCAGGATTTTCGTTGTCCGGGGACGTCCTTCCTGCAAAGCATCGTACAGATCCGCCTCCGTTTTCAGATCCAGCGCACTGGTGGAATCATCAAAAATCAGGATTTCCGCCGGTTTCAGAACCGCCCTTGCAATGGATACGCGCTGCTTCTGGCCGCCCGACAGACTCATGCCCCGTTCGGCAACCGGCGTATCATATCCTTCAGACATCGTCCGGATAAATCCGTCCGCCTGGGCAATAACGGCTGCTTCACGGATTTCCCCGCTGTCTGCCTCCGGATTTCCCCATCCGATATTTTCCTGAACCGTGGCACTGAACAGTTCAGTTTTCTGCAGAGCCACTGACACTTTGTCACGCAGATCTTTCTGCCGGAAGCAGCGCACATCCACGCCATCCACCAGAACAGAACCTTCCGTCACATCATAAAAACGGGGAATCAGACTGACAAGCGCTGTTTTACCGCATCCCGTCGCACCCATAACCGCAACGGTTTCACCGGGGTTGACGGTCAGATTGATATGCTGAAGCACCGTCTGCCCCGTTCCCGGAAATGCAAACGAAACATCACGAAACTCAACTTTGCCTTTCACAGATTCATCCCGATTCATGCTGTCATCCGTACCGGTACAGTAATCGCCGTCTTTCAGTTCCGGCTGGCTGTAAAGTACCTCCCGGACACGTTTCCAGGATGCAATTCCTTTTGTAATATTCTGAAACAGCATAACAAGGCCCAGAATCCCGTTCAGCAGCTGGGTCGTGTAGGTGATCGCCGCCATGATCGTGCCGGGAGTCGCCGTCCCTGCCGTCACCTGCCATGATCCCATCAGAAGAATCACGATTACAACCACGTACATCAGCGCATTCATCACAGGATTCATGAATGCAAAAATAATCAATACACTCAGCTGTGTTCTGACCAGTTCGTCATTGGCCTTTCCAAAACGCAGCTTTTCATAAATTTCACGGACACAGGCCTTGATGATACGGATTCCCGAAACATCTTCCTGCATAATATCGTTGATCCGGTCCAGCTGGCTCTGCAGGCGTGTCAGCATGGGACCCGACCGGATCAGACAGAACAGCATGCAGCCCAGTATCAGCGGAAACGCACACAGCACGATCAGACCGAACTGATGATTCAGCCGGAACATGAAAAAGATACTCCCGAACATCAGCATGGAAGTACGGATCATACCGCGAAAAAACTGAGCCACATAAGTCTGCACCTGCGTAATATCATTTGTCACTCTGGTAACCAGCGAGCCGGTACCGAAACGGTCCATCTGAGGAAAGGAAAATTTCATAATATTGCGGAAACAGTCCTTACGCATATCATTTCCCATATTCTGAGCACTCATATGTACAAAAACGTTGTTCAGGGAACCGCACATGCCGCCGAACAGCACCAGTACAATCATGATAATCCCCTCTGTCAGAATCACCTGGGGATTTCCCACACCGTCATGATCCAGTCCCAACACGCCTTCATCCACGATCCGGCTCATCAAACCGGGCTGAAGAAGATCCATCAGCACTTCTCCCACCATAAACAGCGCGGCAATTACCGCCAGATAAAAATATCTTTTCACATAGCTCCACATAATCTCTCTCCGGAACAAAAAAATTCAGCCATGCACCTTGCTATCCATGCACAGCTGAGCAAATATTAAGGTACCTGTATATCTTAACACGACCGTCTCAGATAATCAAGGTACCTTAATGAATTTATTCTGTTGTATAAACTGCGTATCCCACTTTCTCACCCAGCAGTACCCGCGTCTCGATTCCCTTCTTTGAATTCTCCAGAATATCCCGGTCAGGGCACACCTTTCCTTTTTTCGTCATGAGAATCACAGTGGAGCCGCCAAAAGCAAAATGTCCTTTTTCCTGACCGCGCCGGACCGGACCGGTGCAGACATGGTTTTCAATCTTCCCCACCAGAAGGGCTCCCACTTCCATCTGCAGAATCGTTCCGAACTGCCTTGATTCCAGAAAAGAATACTCCCTGGTATTCTCCTTGTAAATGGGATAGACATCATTGGCGACAGGATTTACCGTATGAAAAACACCCGGGATCCGCCGGCCGGCCGATACGGTTCCGTCATCCACATAGCTGTACCGATGATAATCATCAACGCACAGGCGGAATACCCAGAGATAACCTCCCGCATACTCCGCTGTCAGCCTGCGGCTCTTCAGCAGCGACGCCACGGTATAACGGGTGTATTTGATATTCACCGCGCACCGTCCATCGTCCCCCTCGTTTATCCGGTAAACACTGAGCCGGCTGTCGCAGGGACTGATAAAATGTTCCGGTACCGGATCGATGCTCCGGGCGCCGGAAACCAGCTGTCTGGTAAAGAAATCATTGTAGGAAGTATATTTCCGTTTTTCGTAATCGGACATGTCAATCCCGCTCATACGGATAAAAGGTCGGATTAGAAAAGCTGACAGTCCGGTACTCAGCAGCCGGCCGCCCATCTGTGAAAATGCAGGACACACCAGAGGACGCAGCAGCATTCTTCCTGCCGCATGTCCGTACATCCATTCCAGAAACCGGTCCTGAAGCGACTGTTCTTCCTTTATATTGCCGCTGCGGTCTGCCACCCGGTTCATACTGCAATTCCTCCTGTAATCAGAAATGCGGTTTTAAAAGTCTTCCCCAGAAACCGGTACAGATAGCGGTGAAGAAAGAACAGCCATCCTTCCCAGACAAACATAATCACCACAACGGCCAGTGCCACGATTCCCACCAGAATAAACACTTCTCTGGGAGAGGGCTTGCGAAGCCTGAAATTGGTAATAAACAGTATACCAACCGCTGCAACCAGCACATGCAGCACACCCAGCCGCACCTGTGCATTGCGGATCAGGGGCGACAGTACAAAAAAAACAGGCAATGCAATCGCCATGGAAGTAATCGGCAGACCCTGATAATATTTTCTCGCATCATCGCTTTCTTCCTGGCGTTTCATCTCCGTAACATTAAAATAAGCCAGGCGGATCAGACCCGCCAGCCCGTAAAAGATCAGGATTGCCATACTGTAAACGTGACTCATACCCAGCTTGTAGCAGATGACAATGGGCAGAACGCCGAAGCAGACCATATCGCACAGAGAATCGATCTGAATCCCGAAGCTTTTTTCATCATCTGTCCGGTTCTTTTTCGTCCTTGCAACTTTTCCGTCAAACATATCGCACAGCCCCGACAGAGCCAGGCAGAACACCGCCATCCTGAAATGTGCGGAAGACGCCAGAAAAATCCCCGACACTGCGGAAGCAAAACTGATATATGTAAGCACCACCGTATAATCATAAAATCCCAGCATATTAACTTTCTCCTATTTTTCACTTTCACTGCTGTTCAGGACCGATTTCTGACAGCAATCATTTTCTGCACCTGAGCTGCATCACCATTGTAAATACGGCACTGATCAGCAGCTGGCTGTAGTAACTCAGTCCCCTGGAAAGAACCATGGCCGACAGGGTCAGGCTGCCGAATACCGGAACAAAGATGATCAGGAACAGTTTTTCACTGATCCCCATCCCTCCCGGCAGCGGCAGCATATCCACGGAAACGGAAATCACCGCCTGAAGCAGGATTACATCCCACATGGAAGTACCTGATAAATGAAATGCCGCGTAGACACATCCGGTTACGGCAAACAGTGCAATTCTCTGCACAAACGTTATCAGAATCACATGCGCAAGCACATGTTTATGGGTTCCCAGATAAGCAGCGGTTTCTCTGTAAACCTCCATGGATTTCTGCAGTTTTTCGATCCGTTCCTTTTTGTGCCTGATCAGACGCAGCCTTTCCAGCAGTTTTCTTCCTGCAGTCAGAATCGTCTCGGCAAATACCGGATGAAATACAAGAACCGTCATAAACGAAACACAGAAAACATTCAAACCCAGTCCCAGATAGAAAACCGGCAGAATCCCCTCCAGATAACAGTGAAGAAATCCCTGTCCGAACAGCAGGATTCCCAGTCCGGTCACCACCAGAACCAGTTTGTATGTAATCGTAACGATCATCAGAATCACCGTTGATATCGGTATGGGGATATTCTCTTTTTTCATGTAGTAAATCTGCATGGGCTGACCGCCGCTTGCCGACGGAGTAATACAGCTGAAAAAAAAGCCCACGGATGAAAAAAGAAAGCAGATTCGTTTCTTCAGACGGACTTGAAAAGAACGCATCATGTACCAGATGATGATGGATTCACACCAGATAAAAAAGACCACCAGACAAATTCCGGGAATCAGCCACAGCACATCCACACCCTCAATTGCCTCCAGCATGGCGCCCAGATCTTCTCCGTAAAAAACACCGTACAGGGTCAGACCGAATACAGCAAACAGAAAAAACGTATTAAACAGCGCTTTCTTTCTGTTCTGCATGGTCTTCCTCCCTCCTGCTGCTGAAAATTCTTTCGTTGATCCAGTCTATCAGTTTCTCATAAGGCCGGTACACAGCCGGGCATTTACCCATATGAAAACAAAGCTCTGCCAGAAGGATTCCTCCTGCCACATCTGCAATAACATGCTGTTTCGTCGTCAGTGTGGAAATACAGACCGCCACCGCCAGAACGCCGGAAAATATCCGGTATCCGAGAGGGATCTTCCTGCAGTCCCTGATTCCGATATAACACAGCCAGCTGACCAGACAGTGAATCGACGGAAACAGGTTGTCAGGCGCATCCACTGCATAGATCAGGCGCATCACCAGATTCCAGAAACCTGTATCTTCCACAGCAGGACGCGTATTTGTAGTTGGAATCAGCAGGAAAAAAGCCAGACAGACCAATCTGGAAAGAACATCACCAGCAAAAAACTGACACACTTTCCGTTTCTCCTGCCTGGCAATCAGAATGTAGTTAACTGCCCAGAAAATATAGCATCCCAGGTAAATTGCCGCGGACGGCGGCCAGAACGGTATCATCCTGTCAAGAGAAGTCTCAATATTATAATGGTACCAGTCTCCCGCAATCATCCTCGCACCGGCATAAACGGCCATATTGACAGCCACCGCCAGAATCAGCGGCACAAGCCTGTCCTTCGGTATCATTGACCGAATCTTCGCCGGCAATTGTTTATTCTTGTTCATAAATCGCTTCAGAATTTCTCCCCTTTATCACTCGGAACAAAATCATCTTTTGGGTTTCATTTCAGAAAGAATCCCTGTCCTCCTGCTGCAGCCCCCTGTTCTGCCGCCCGGACCGGGATTCTTCCGATAAAGCATAGTATATCAGGGCATTTATTTCTGCGCAAGAGCATCCTTATGATTTTAAAAAAAGATTAAAGTTTTTCCTGCACTTTTACATTTGTCCCTGTGCTCTATACACCGCATTTCCGGCAGATATCCTGCAGGCAGCAGCGTTCGCAGTGCGGTTTTGTCCGCGCTGTACAGACATCTCTTCCATGATATACCAGTCTGTGGCAGAAATCGCTGCCCTCTTCAGGCGGAACCAGCTTCCACAGGGCCATCTCCACCTTTTTCGGTTCTTTGATTCCGTCCACCAGACCGATCCGGTTCACCAGACGGATGCAGTGGGTATCCGTAACGATGGCCGGCTCACCGAATACATCACCCATGATCAGGTTGGCACTTTTCCGCCCAACCCCGGGCAGCTTCAGAATCTTATTAAAATCTTTCGGGATTTTTCCTCCATATTCATCTCTCAGCATCTTCATGCAGGCACTGATATCCCTGGCTTTGCTTTTTCCCAGACCGCAGGGACGCACGATCCGCTCAATATCCTCCACATCCGCATCAGCCAGCGCGTCAATATCCGGATATTGTGCATACAGATCCTCAACGACCACATTGACACGGGCATCCGTGCACTGAGCTGCCAGCCGCACGCTGACCAGAAGCTTCCATGCCTGATCGTAATCCAGCGTACAGCCCGCATCGGGATATTCCCTTTTCAGGCGCTCAATGACCTCCAGCGTCAGTTCTTCTTTCGTCATAAAATCACCTCCATCGCGGCTTTCCGGCCGCTTTCCATATATCCTATCAAATCCCGATCCGTATGACCAGAAAAAATTATACAAAAAAATGACCGATTACACCGGAAAAAAAACATAAAAATTGTATAAAAGCTATATCTTTATTCCGAAAATATGATATAATGAGTCCAGTATTTGCAATGCTGCGGATATTACAAACCATTTTTGTCCGGCCAGCAGTATCATCTGCCGGATATCTTTATTATTTATCAAAAAGGAGTGAACGGAAATGGAAATTACAAACGATATTAAATACGTTGGTGTCAACGACCACGAAGTGGACCTGTTCGAAGGGCAGTACGTTGTTGAAAACGGTATGGCATACAATTCTTATGTGATCATGGACGATAAGATTGCCGTTATGGATACTGTGGATCAGCATTTCAAGCATGAATGGCTGGATAACCTGCAGAATGTACTGGGTGACCGCCGTCCCGATTACCTGATCGTACAGCATATGGAGCCCGATCATGCAGCCAATATCGCCAATTTCATGAATGTCTACACCGAAACGACCATCGTTTCTTCTGCAAAAGCATTTACCATGATGAAACAGTTCTTCGGCACTGATTTTGCAGACAGACAGATCGTCATCAAAGAAGGCGATACTCTCAGCCTTGGCAAACACACCCTGGCATTCGTAGCCGCACCCATGGTTCACTGGCCCGAGGTTATGGTTACCTATGATACTTACGACAAAGTGCTTTTCTCTGCTGATGGCTTCGGCAAATTCGGTGCTCTCGATGTGGAAGAAGACTGGGCATGCGAAGCACGCCGCTACTATATCGGCATCGTGGGCAAATACGGCAAACAGGTTCAGAATCTGCTGAAAAAGGCAGCTACACTGGACATCCAGACCATCTGCCCTCTGCACGGACCGATTCTGAAAGAGAATCTTGGCTATTATCTTAATCTGTACAATATCTGGTCTTCCTACGCAGTAGAAGAAGAAGGCATCGTGATCGCCTATACTTCTGTTTACGGCCATACCAAAAAGGCAGTTGAACTTCTGGCAGACAAGCTGCGTGCAAAAGGCTGCCCCAAGGTTGTTGTCAACGATCTGGCCCGCTGCGATATGGCAGAAGCTGTGGAAGATGCATTCCGTTACAGCAAGCTGGTACTGGCTACCACAACCTACAACGCAGGTATTTTCCCCTTCATGCGCGACTTCATCGAACATCTGACCGAACGCAACTACCAGAACCGCACCATCGCCATGATGGAGAACGGTTCCTGGGCACCCATGGCAATTAAAACCATGAAGAATATGTTTGAAGGCTCACCGAAGCTGAACTTTACGGAAAACAACGTTACCATCAAGTCCGCTCTGTCTGAAGAAAGCCGCAATCAGATTGAAGAGATGGCCAACGAACTCTGCCGCGACTATCTGGCACAGCAGGACGCAACAGCCAACAAGAACGATCTGAACGCACTGTTCAATATCGGATACGGTCTGTACGTTGTTACATCCAACGACGGTAAGAAAGACAACGGCCTCATTGTCAACACTGTTACTCAGCTGACCAGCACACCCAACCGTGTTGCCGTTACCATCAACAAGGCCAACTACTCTCACCATGTGATCAAACAGACCGGTATCATGAATGTAAACTGCCTGTCTGTTGACGCACCTTTCAGCGTATTTGAAAACTTCGGTTTCCAGAGCGGCAGAAATGTGGACAAATTTGCAGGCTGCACACCGCTTCGTTCCGATAACGGCCTGATCTTCCTGCCCAGACATATCAACTCATTCATGTCTCTGAAAGTGGAAGATTATATTGATATGGGTACTCATGGCATGTTCATCTGCAGCATTACAGAAGCAAGAGTAATCTCCGGTGCAGAAACCATGACTTACACCTATTACCAGAACAACGTAAAGCCGAAACCGGAAACAGAAGGCAAGAAGGGCTTTGTATGCCGCATCTGCGGTTATGTATATGAAGGCGAAGAACTGCCTGAAGATTATATCTGCCCTCTGTGCAAGCACGGCGCAGCTGATTTCGATCCCATTGGCTGATCGTTCAGTTTATGACCGGCTGTGACTGATTGTTCACCGCAGCCCGGCCTGTAACGGTTTCATTTACACAGGGCCGCGCACCTCCGGTAATCCGGCAGGCACGCGGCCCTGTTTTTCTGAAAACATATTTACCAGGCTTTTCTGACAGTTCAGCTGGTCTATGCTCTGTCAGTCCACTTCAATCAGTTCATATTCTTTTGAGCCGTATCCAAGCTCCGCTGCTGCATCATCGGTCAGCACACCGTTACGTGACTCGATCCGCTCAAGCAGATGTTTGACTGCAACTTTACCGGGCAGCTGCTTATCCAGCGACGATACATCTCCAGTACTTTTTCAGGCGTAATTGTTCTTGTAAAATAAACTTTTGATTTCATAATCCATGTCCTCCCAGGGATTGCTACAATAATTTTTCGTCCTTACATCCATTATCGCAACACTTAAAGTCAACTTTAAGTCAAGAAGAATCATCAAATCATTTTTGTTGATTTTCAGATTGATTGCTCTGCCGCCCTGCTTTCCAAAATTATTCTTATTCCTATAAAATGTTTTCAATACTATTAGTGAATTTATTTCCGGAAATATTTATAGTATACTTTTATCTGAACATACTATATTCACTGTTGATTTCCGTGCCGTACCGACTGCACGGAATCCTGATCTGAACAGCAGCCGTTGCTATTTCTATGAAATTACGGAGGATTTGATATGGAAAAATTTGACAACGAAAAACTGGGAGCACGGGTAAAGGAACTTCGGCTCCAGATGGGACTGACCCAGAATCAGGTAGCCAGAGCACTCAATGTCACTCCCGGATACATCAGCAACGTGGAAAACAACCGCACGGCCATGTCACTGCGCATGCTGACCTATTATGCCAGACTGGCCGGAATCACACTGGACTCTCTGGTAGGCCAGATTGAACCGGAATACGAAAAGACAGCACTGGACAACGAACTCCTTGAAAAAATATCCCATCTGGATGCACAGCAGAAAAGAAAACTGATCAAAACTCTGGAAATCTGGGGAAATGACACGATCTGAACCCGCTTCCCACAGGCGCAGTGCATCAGCTGCTGAAAAAGCACTTACCGGATTGCGGAAATATATCCGTATTCTGTAAGTGCTTTTCTGATTTCAGGCGGTTTTTCCCTCCTGCCGATCTGTATCTGGTCCAAATTGACCGAAAAACTCCCGGCAGTGCCAGTCTTTACCGCAGCCCGTCAGGATGCTGACCGGACCAGCCTGTCTGCGGCATGGTTTCCAGACGAAACATATCCTCACGGCTGATTTCAAAAGAAAAAATATCCTGATTCTGTTTCATCCGGTCCATGGAAGATGCTTTCGGGAGCGGAATCACCTCTTCCTGAAATGCAAACCGAAGGCAGATCTGAGCAGCAGAGGTTTCATACTTACGGGCCAGTTCCAGTATCAGCGGATTCTCCAGAACACGTCTTCTTCCCAGAGGGCTCCATGCCTGTACGCGGATATCATGTTCCCTGCAGTAATGAAGTGTTGCTGCCTGAACATAACCCGGATGGAATTCCAGTTGATTCACCATAGGATCGATTCTTCCGTTTTCCAGAAGATTGTCAATATGATGAGGCAGGAAATTGCTGACGCCGATAGCGCGGATTTTCCCCTCCTCGTATAACTCTTCCATCGCTCTCCATGTCTGTACATCCAGATGTTTCCAGTTACAGCAGTCATCCCCGGGAACCGGCCAGTGAATCAGGTACATATCCAGATAATCCGTCTGAAGATTGTCAAGTGTCCTGGCAAATGCTTCTTTTGTCTTCTCATATCCCATCTCGGTCTTCCATACCTTGGAAGTAATAAAAAATTCTTCTCTGGGTATTCCGCATTTTTTCAGTGATTCTGCCAGATATGTCTCCGTCCCGTAAAATGACGCCGTATCCAGAAGGCGGTAGCCGGCCCGGATTGCCTGGCAAATCACCTCCACATTCTTCTCCGCATCGCTCTCCACATAAGTACCGTACCCGACGCAGGGAATCTTCACACCGTTGCTCAGTGTATAACAATCATTTATATCATTCAGCATATGAATCATATTTTCTCCTTCCTCAGGCATCGCCTGAAACAGATTCACCCCATTATACCAGCAGCCGGTACAGATTACCACCATATCCCTGTCAGAAAAAACAGTAAAAACGTGCGCTCCTGCGCACAGTAATAAAATGAAGCTGCCGCATATCAGAAAATGCGGCAGCTCCCGTTGATGTAAAATGTCAGTTTTCAGTTTTTAGTAGTTTTCTTTTCTGATTTCGAAGTAGCTCTGAGGATGTTTGCATACAGGGCATACTTCCGGTGCTTTTGTTCCTACTACTACATGACCGCAGTTGCGGCATTCCCAGATGGATACTCCGCTCTTTTCAAATACCTGCTTTGTCTCCACATTATTGAGAAGGGCACGATATCTTTCTTCATGCTGTTTTTCGATGGCTGCCACACCTCTGAACTGTTCTGCCAGTTCGGTAAAGCCTTCTTCTTCTGCGTCCTTTGCCATGCGGACATACATATCTGTCCACTCTTCGTTCTCGCCTTCTGCTGCATGAAGCAGATTCTCAGCGGTATCACCGATCTGCCCCAGTGCCTTGAACCACAGCTTAGCATGCTCCTTTTCATTCTCAGCAGTCTTGAGGAACAGTTCTGCGATCTGTTCATATCCGGCTTTCTTTGCTACGGATGCAAAATATGTGTACTTGTTTCTTGCCTGGGATTCGCCTGCAAATGCCTCCCAGAGATTCTTTTCTGTCTTGGTTCCTGCATAGGGATTGGACGCCGGTACTGTCACTTCTTTAAATTTGGATGCCGGCTGCTTGCACACGGGGCATACTTCCGGTGCGGTTTCACCTTCATGAACATAACCACAAACCGTACATATAAATTTCTTCATTCCATTACCTCCTGGAAAATCATATAAACGATATACCTGTCCAGCGTCAGTCTCCGGCCCTGAACAGTATTCCATCAATATCTGTTTCACTCTGTCCTGAATCGCTCATACATGGTTGAACAGATACCGGATTCGTCGTCAGAGCAATTTCTGCTCCTCCTTTTATTATGCACATTTTGGGTTATATTGCAATACATTTTTATCGGTGTTACCCATCTTTTTATATAATATCTGAAAATATTATATTATTTTCTGACAATTTTGTATCCAACAGGCCTGCATCCGACAGCCTCATCCGACAGTCTTATACCTGCAGTCTCACGTTTTTAATATGCAAGTATTTCGTATCCGCTTTCCGTAATCAGAACCTGAATTTCCCACTGGGCAGACGGCAGCCCGTCCTCTGTATAAACTGTCCAGCCGTTCTCCTCATCCACAAAAATCTCATCGCTTCCCATGTTGATCATGGGTTCAATGGTAAATACCATACCCGGAGCCATCACCATCTCCGTTCCCCTTTCCGATACGTAGCTGACCCAGGGATCTTCATGAAATTCCAGTCCCACGCCATGGCCGCCGATCTGCCTGACCACACTGTATCCGTTGTCAACAGCGAAATCATGAATCGCCTGACCCATATCCCCCAGAAATCCCCAGGGCTTTACCTGCTCAAGGCCAACGGAAAGACTCTCCTTCGTAATATCCACCAGCCGTTTCTTCTCCGGTGAAACCTCTCCGATGCAGAACATACGGGAGGAGTCGGAAAAATACCCGTTGTAAATCGTGGATACATCCACATTGATAATATCTCCCTCCCGAAGCACCTCATCAGGCGAAGGAATACCGTGGCACACCTGGTCATTGACCGAAGTGCACACACTTTTCGGAAATCCCTGATAATTCAGCGGCGCCGGCACGGCACCGTAACGCATGGTCTGCTCATATACCCACTGATCGATCTGCTCTGTAGTAATTCCTTCATGGATATGTTCACCGACGTAATCAAGAATGGCAATATTAATCTTGCCGCTCTCCCTGATTCCTGCGATCTGAGCCTGATTTTTAATAATCTTTCTCGGAGGCACAACAGCCCCTTCATGGCGGAGTGCCTCCAGCCTCTGATCAAAATCACTGTGACACTTTTTATACTTCCTGCCGCTTCCGCACCAGCACGGATCATTTCTACCCATTTTCAACATTATCACTGCGCCTCGATTCTTTTGTTTTATTTGACAGTATACCTCACATTTTTCCCTTTGCCAACACTCTGTATAAGACCACGGTTTATCAGCTTTTTCATCAGCCGGATTGCGGTCGATGTGCTGATTCCCAGATAATTTTCGATTTCACTTCTCGATGCTTCGCCCTGCAGCTCAATAAAACGAAGCACCCGTTTTGTTTCTTCATCGTTCACCGATTCAATATTTTCAGGATTATGTCTGGATTTCAGTTTATTCATATTGGGAAGGATCACTTTGAAGGAACTGGGACCTGCCATAAATTCCGGTTCGCCGCCTGTTCCGGCATAAGCATTCCGTATCTTCTGCAGCCCTGTTCCATAGGCTTCAATCAGATTCAAACGATAAAACACATTGGCCAGTTTCCGGTTTCTGCATATGGAAAGTCCATACAGAACATCCTCCAGCGTAACACCACCCGCCAGACCGCCATATGAGACAAACTCCACTCTGTCAGAATAAACACTAACAAAAGTTCCGGTCAGATTGGAATAATCTCTATGGACTATGGCATTCAGCAGCGCTTCTCTGAGCGCTGCCTCTGAATAATCGCGCGAATCAGTCCGATACAGCCCATCAAAAGAAGCTTTTGTCTGATTCCTCATATCCAGATAGCTGTAGGCATCATTTAACTGTTTCAGTAAAGAACCGCTGAACTCTTTTCGATCCTCAAATTCATCTCCATCCGTTTCTTTAATCATAACAGGCAGCACCTCCGTTCCTGCTCCTATTCTGATCATTCTATTCATTCAAGTCAAGTTTTTTGATTCGAATCAACGTGATGAATAGAATGATTCGTTTATACGCCGGAATTCAATCTCCTGTTCCATAATCCGAAGAATCCCGACTCCCATCAAAGCATCGTATCGTATCTTTTCTTACCTGAACTTTTTCTCCATCAGAACAACCGTATAGCCCTCCGCCGGTTTCTCCGCACCGGTTTTCTGAAAACCGTTTTTCAGCCAGAATGCCTCACTTTGCGGATTGCCTTTCGCATATCCCAGCCCGACCCGTGCAAATCCCGCCTTTTTCAGGCAGCCGCAGACTTCCTCTATGATGCCGGAACCAACACCTTTCTGCTGAACCGACCGCTCCACCATAAACAGTCCGATCCATGCCGTATCATCATCCGGATACCCTGCAATCAGATCCATAACCGCCGCCAGCATTTCCCCGGCGAAAAAACCGATATAATATTTGTCATGATAATCCTTCCCCGGGGGCAATGCCATCATATCCGCCCTGATTCCTTCAGAAGTCACCGCGGGCGGGCAGTGCTCATAGTACTGAGGATTCCCGGTACAGAGATCATAAATGGCAGGAATATCCTCTTCCCGCAAAAAGCGTACTGTATAGCGGGAAGACAGGTAACGGATATCCATTCAATGCTCCCCCTTTCCTCTAATTTCCTCCACCAGTTTATGCACCGTTGTAGCCGGACACATCTCCGAAGGCCTTTTATTTCAAAACATGGATTTGACCATCCTGTCTGTATTCCTTTGCTTTTTGCCTCCGCAATAATTTCATCAAATCCCTGTACCATATCCCGATCAAATACAATCCAAGGTATACGATACTGCGCATCATAGGCAGTCAACTCCATACATTTATCAATCATATCCCTGGTCTTTGTTTCGACCACCTTAATAACAAGCTTATTAATAACCCAGCTCCGGCAGCATTTTTCCCGATCTTTGCTCGCGGGTTTTTCTATTTCCGCGCCTGTCCTTTTTTGCCATACTAATCCACCTTTTTCTGAGGATTAAATCCGGTACTCTGACTTAATTCGTCTGATGCTTCATTAAAAATATCAAGACTCTTCAATTGGGGAATAGCACCATATTTTCCAATTAAATAATTCTTTTCGTAGTTCTCATCTTTACGAATTCTGGAACCCTCTTCATCTATAAAATCTGCTAGAGAATACAAGGTAGACAGCCCTTTATTATCTTTTTTCGTAAACCAGATTTCATCTCTCCTGAGAAGCTGATTTGAAAGCTGCCATGTATCATGTGTAGTAAAAATCAACTGTGCATGGTTTACATTAATTGCCGGGTTTAAAAAAGCAAGTATAAAATTACGTACAAGCAATGGATGCAGTCTGGCATTCAGTTCATCAATGAAAAAGACACTTCCTTTTTCCAACACATCCTGCAATTCCGGATATAATGCAAACATTTTAAGTGTCCCCGCTGATTCCATCCCAAGCGGAATTTCCGCCATATCATCTGAATCTATCATCTTATGAAGTGCATTGATTTTATAGGTATCTTCTTTTTCTTCTCCATCATGCGGAATTTTTTCAATTCTGAAATCTTTGATGCTCTCATCAAATGATGAGAAGTACTCCAAAACCTTATTCTGCACTGCCTTATCCGCCACAAATCCCTTTGGAAGCCTTCTTGGCATAAAGAAACTCGTAAAAAGATCTCCAAAATCTGCGAACTCATTAGCTAAAAACCAGTCCCTGATTAACTTACATTTTGCAATTTTAAGTTTCGCTCCAAGAGAAACAATCAGCACCTGTTTCTCCAGAGCTACCTGTATATTTTCCCTGCTGTTTTTGGGAATACCTGACAAGTCCAGTTCTTCTTCCCCCCGGTAAAAAATTGTACTGTAACTCCTCGCCGATTTTGCTTTTGAATTAAGCCACTCTTCCGTTATTCCCTCCTTATCAACACAAAATCCATAATTATAGCTTTTCTCTTTCTTATCCCCCGGAATTGTGAAATATACCTCAAATGTTGATTCTGCAGTTGCTGATTCTGAATCGAACAGAAACGGAGTTGGTCTGTATTCTTCAAATTTCTCATCTTCATCACCATATTTAAATGAATGCACAACATAATCTGACATATATTCAAACGCACTGTAAACTGTAGATTTTCCACTGGCATTTGCTCCATAAACAGCAGCGACAGGAAGTATCTTTTCCCCGCCGATTGTAACAACTCTGTCGGAAAACTCCGTCATCTTTGCCGCTGACAGATCAAGTATCGCCTCATCTCTGAATGATTTATAATTTTTAAAAATAAACTGCATCAGCATAATGATATCCTCACCTTCATTAACATGATCTTTTGATCCTTGTATCCTGATATTAGTATAAACCATTTTCGCATGAAATCAACACTTAAATTAGATTTTTTCTCATTTTAACAGCTGTTTCTCTGCAAGTTTATTGTTTTTAAGTAGAAATATATTGTGTACCATGCTCATGACTCGTTCATTTCTTTTTCACAAGACAGCGCTTTTTAAAAAACGAGATACCGTAGCAGAGGATATGATCGTAATCATCCTCATATTCTTTTGCATACATCCGCTCCTCGATCTGCTGCAGGGCTTCTCTGCAATCTTCGTTCATGGCTTCCAGCGTTCGGGAATACTTTGCTTCAAAAGTCAGTTACCGTTTCGTTCCGGCTCCGGAATTTTTCCTGCTTTTTTTCTGAAAATTCCTTCCATACAGAAGTGCAGCCATTATTACGGAAATCACATCTGCTGCAGGCTGCGCCCATGCAAGTCCTGATGCTCCAAGCCATGCATCCATGATAAACAGCATGGGAATGTAAACAAGTCCCTGCCTGCTGATATTGATAATGAAAGAGGCTGTTGCTGCTCCCATTGCCTGCAGTGCATTGCACAGTACATAATAGATTCCAAACAATGGACCTGTACAGAGCAGAATTCCGGAAAATGTCTGTGCACAGGCAAAAGCACCTTCATCATTCAGAAATGCACCGATAATCGGACTATTAAAGACATAACAGCAGATTGTCAGAACTGTTCCGATTGCTGTGGCAAAAAACAGGGAAAAACTCATGATTTTCCTGAAACGGTCACGGTTTCCGGATCCTATACAAAAGCCCAGGAGCGGCTGAACCCCCTGTCCGATTCCCATTGACAGCATACCGGTAATCATAACGATTTTCATAGCCACCCCAATCCCGGCTACTGCCATATCGCCATGCTTTGCCATCTGAGCATTCATAACAATCTGAGATACACTCATAAGGAGAGAGCCCAGAGAAGCCGGAATCCCGATCACAAGAGTACCTGCTGCCACATGTTCTTTCATTGTAAAATCGCGAATACTGATACTCAAAGAAGATTGTCTCCGCAGAAAATAAATCAGATAATAACAGGCACCTGCAATTTCACCAATCAGTGTTGCCAGTGCACACCCCACAATATCCCAGTGAAAACCCATGATAAATACCGCATCCAGCGTTATATTGAGAAGATTCCCCACAATCTGGCCTGCCATTGCCCGGTTTGCCTGTCCTTCTGCTCTCAGCACATTGGAGAAACAGCTGGAAATCACAGCAAACGGTCCGCAGAATGCTACGATTGTAAGATAGATTTTTGTAAATCCCCAGGTTGCCTCGCTGGCTCCAATCAAACGAAGAATCGGATTCATGAAAATCAGCAGACATGCTGATATTACAGTACCGCAGATCACACACCCCCACATACAGAAAGAAGACACCTTTCGGGCATACCTGTTGTTCCCTTCCCCAAATGCCCTTGAAATCACTGAAGTACCGCCGATTCCAAAAGCGGATCCCACCGCCATAAATATGAGGAACACCGGAGTTGCCAGAGATACAGCCGCTACCTGATACGCATCCTTTGTCTGGCCGATAAAGAAAGTATCCGCAAGATTATAGATCAGCGTCATCAGCATGGCCGCCATGGCAGGAAGTGCGTTGGAGATAACAGCCCGTGCCACCGGCATGGACTGGTACCGTGCAAGGTTATTATCTTCTCTCACTCTGTTATCTTCATTTATGTTTTCATTCATATCTTCATTCATCCTGTTGTCTTTTTTCACTTCTGCATTTTCTTTCATATTACAGCCTTCTTTCTTTTCGTACTTAATTATCACCTACATTAAATCGCTTGCGATTGATTATATGAAAAAGAAAAGCGTTTTCACGCTTTTACTTTTTCATATCGCTTTTACCTGTCTGCAGAAAAGCTGCAGTGTCCGGAACCATCTTTTCACCATATCCGGATACATATCCATCCTGCTAAATGGAATTGCTGACCTTCTGAAGCAGACTGAGCAGGATTTCCTTTTCCGTATCTGTGAGATTTCTCAGCAGCATATCCTCTGCCACTTTCATACGTTCATCCGCTTTGACGCAGCAATCCTGTCCCCGTGCTGTCAGCTTTACCCATTTCAGCCTTCTGTCTTCGGAATCTGACCAGCACTCCACAAAACCTTTCTGTTCAATCCGGCTCACCAGTCCTGCTGTTGTCGACTGGGCAAGCTTTTCATGCTTCTGAATCTCCTTCACCTGCATCTGCTGTCCCGGTACGGAATTCAGCAGCTCCAGTATGGAAATCTGTGCAAAAGACAGATCCGCATCCCTCATGGCATTATTGGCATCCTTTTCCAGTTTTGTATGTATCTTCCGGATCAGGAGTCCGCATCTTCTTTCTTCCTGCATACATTCACCTGCTTTCTGTACTGATCTGCTTTCACAGAAGTAATTATACGATACCTGCCATGCTTTGTCAATCGCTTGCGATTATTTTTTGACCGTTTCTTATCCGATCATGCAAAGCACCGCCAACACTGCAGCTACCGCAACAGGTACCGTGACGGTATCATTGCCGTTATGAGAATACAGTTCGGAGGCTGCGGAAAAAGGGGCTGCGATCAGGGAAAACAGAATGCATTTCCATACAGAAAGCGGACTGACTGCCGCCAGAACGGCCACCGCTGTTATAAAAGAGGTTACTGCCATGGCTGCAGTTCCTTGCCATGTTTTATGATTGTCTGCATGGGGCAGACCGACGTGATGTTTCCCAAAACGTTTCCCGTACAGAGCAGCGGCGGTATCACCAATCCCCCATACAATGATTGCCGTAACGGCAACATACGGCATTTTCAACACACCGCAGGCCAGCGCCGCCAGCGCGGTATGCGTTCCGAACAGAAGAAACAGGCTCTTTTTTACCTCGCCCGGCTTCCGCTCCATAAACAGATTGGAATAGCCATTCCATTTTTCCAGCATGCAAAGCACAGGATATACCGCCAGACAGAAAACAATGGCACATAAAACCGCAGCAATCCAGGTCTCCGCCGCATACAGCATGAAAATAACCGATGCCAGGGCAGGAAACTGCAGCAGCTTCCGTGCAGCCTCGCCGGATATCCGGAAACAAAGCCGCAGCACCAGAATCATGATTACAATTGCGGCAATAAACAGCAGATACCAGCCCATGCAGCGAAGTACCTGCATGATCAGTCCACCGTCAGTACCCTGTCCCCTGAATACAATCCGTGCGCAGGAAGCAATCGGTTTCCTGTAATTAATTGCCAGCATGGTGATACCGAGAACCGTCAGCACGGCACCGGTCACCAGCCCCACCGTCCGGTTATTGACCCGGTTGGCAAACTGAGCAGATATGATGGAAGCTGCCGTTTCTGTCACAATACACAGCAGAAGCACGGGCCAGTCTTTCAGAATAATGGTGGGGTCAATGATTGAATGGCTGATAAATGCAATCAGCGCTGTAAATGTCATGATCAGTGTACTTGTCCCCACCGCCGGTTTCCGGTCCATTCCCAGAAAAGCGGTAAATACCACCAGCATCATCATGCCGCCGCCGGATCCCACAAATCCCGTACCGAATCCGATGGTAAGTCCGAAAAACAGGGAAACTGCAATCCCTTTCCAGTCCAGCTTCGCGCCTTTTGCCACTGTTTCCTCCCGCTGCGTATCCGGTTTCAGCAGGAAACGGATACCGATTCCCACACAGAGAAACAGAGAAAAGCCTCCCAGTACCACATTCCCCACTTCAAATGCAGCAAAACTTCCGACGACGCACATGGCGATGATGCATACCATCATGATCCAGCCCCGTTTCAGATCCACATTTTTATGCCGGATATAAATTCCAGCAGTAAATGCCGAGCCCAGAATATCCGATGCAAGAGCGATAGCCGTTGCATGGTAAGCCCCCGTTTCCCCGGAAAATGCCGGACATAATACAATCATAATGGGAACCATAACAGTCGCGGCAGACAGCCCCGCCAACCCTGTACCGATTCCTGCACCCAACGCGCCGATAAAACACCATAAATATTCCATATCTGATTTACTCCCTCTGCTCTGATTTCTGTTTTGATTTTTCTGTCCCGGTTTTCTGCTCCGGCATCTTCTGCTTTTCCTTGACAACCGGCGCTTTTATCCTTAAACTGATATTTATTAATAATTTTACTCAACACATGTTGAATTTGCAACCGACAGATGAGCAGAAAGTGTTGAATTCACGGAGGACCATATGGGAACGAAACCAAACCAGCGCGTTGCCCTGACCAGACAGCTGATCCACAGCGCTTTTTTAAAACTGCTGAAAAAAAAGAGCATACACAGAATATCCATCCGGGAGCTGTGCGAAAATGCGGGAATCAACCGGACCACATTCTACAATCATTATGGAAGCCAGTATGAAGTGCTGGCGGAAATCGGTTCCGATTATCTGAATGAAATTGCAAAAAACCTGGAAAATGCAGATGTGCAGGACAGAGAAAGCGTTCACAGCCGTGTTACCTTTGTGCTGCAGTTCATGGAAGACAATCTGGAACTTTCCTCCATGCTGATCAATAACAACATCGATGAGACATTCGCAGAACGGCTTTTTTCACTGCCGAAAATCGAAGAAATGCTGGACACGGCACTGGACGGTATTCATAATGAAAAGAAAAAAGCTGCCACAATCTCATTTGTGATTCATGGCAGCTATAAAGTTCTTCAGGACTGGATTAATGACTCCGGCCGAATCCCTCCTGCAGAAGAAACAGAAGTCATTCTCGGTCTGGCCGGAGCGGTATGCAGAGGGAAAGAATAATCCGATCACCGAGCCGGCAGCAATCGTACAGCAGGCCCAGGCATACAACATACAGCATTACAATATACAGCCTGCAGTCTGCCTCATCCCAGTATCATTTCTGCAAATGCTCCGGGTGTCATTTCGCCCATATCCTGCTGACCGGGCTCCGCGTCTCTTTGTCTGACAGATACGGTTCCGCCGGCCTGTTCCTTTTCCCCCAGTATAATCATGTAGGGAACCTTGTCCAGGCGGGCTTCTCTGATTTTGTAACCCAGTTTTTCATCCCTTTCATCGATTTCGACCCGGATTCCCTGTGCTCTCAGCTGACCGGCAATTTCATTGCTGTACTGCAGGTATTTTCCGGATACGGGCAGTATTTTTACCTGCACCGGTGACAGCCAGACAGGAAATTTTCCGGCATAATGCTCGATCAGAATTCCCATAAAGCGCTCGATGGAGCCAAACACTACGCGATGGATCATGATGGGGCGGTGTTTCTCACCATCCGCACCGGTATACTCTGCCTGAAAACGTGCCGGCAGCTGGAAATCAAGCTGTATGGTTCCGCACTGCCAGGTTCTTCCGATGGAATCCTTCAGATGGAAATCCAGCTTCGGACCATAAAATGCGCCGTCACCTTCGTTGACACGATATTCCATATCCATGGCCTTCATGGCACTTTCCAGGGCTGCCGTTGCTGTTTCCCAGTCCTCATCACTTCCCACGCTGTTTTCCGGCTTTGTGGAAAGCTCCACAAAATACTGAAAACCGAATCTGCTGTACACTTCATCGATGAGTTTTACGATCCGCTGAATTTCCCCCATGATCTGATCCTGTGTCATGAAAATATGGGCATCATCCTGAGTAAAGCATCTGACCCGCATAAGTCCGTGCAGCTGCCCGGATTTCTCATGCCGGTGCACAAGTCCCAGCTCTCCCAGACGCAGCGGCAGTTCCCTGTAGGACCGGGGCTGCATCTTGTATACCAGCATGCCGCCGGGACAGTTCATGGGCTTGACGACAAAATCCGTATCATCAATGACGGTTGTATACATGTTTTCACGATAATGATCCCAGTGCCCGGAGGTCTCCCACAGACCGCGGTTCAGCATCATGGGTGTGGAAATTTCCTGATAACCCTCCCTCTCATGAATCTGTCTCCAGTAATCGATCAGAAGATTTTTCAGAATCATCCCTTTAGGCAGGAAAAAGGGAAATCCCGGACCTTCTTCCATCAGTGTGAACAGTCCCAGTTCCTTTCCCAGCTTTCTGTGATCCCTCAGTTTTGCCTCCTCCAGCATCCGCAGATGCTGCTCCAGCAGGGAAGCTTTCGGAAAAGAAATTCCGTAAATTCTGGTAAGCATTCTGTTCTTTTCACTGCCCCGCCAGTATGCACCGGCAACCGACAGCAGTTTAAATGCCTTGATCTGACAGGTATTGGAAATGTGGGGACCGGCACAGAATTCCACATAATTGCCCTGCCTGTAAAAAGTAATCGTTTCTTCTTCCGGCAGTTCACGGATCATTTCCACTTTATAACTTTCACCTGCATGTTCCATACAGGAAAGGGCTTCTTCCCTGCTCACCTCAGACACCTGCAGCGACAGCGATTCCCTGACGATTCGTCTCATTTCCGCCTCAACCGCCTTCAGATGCTCATCTGTAAAATGAAAACCGAATTCAAAATCATAATAAAATCCGTTTTCCACTGCCGGCCCGATGGCACATTTTGTGTCCGGATACAATCTTTTTACAGCCTGTGCCAGCACATGTGCGCTGGTATGCCAGAACGCCTGCCTTCCGCGGGCCTCCTCAAATCTGATCTCTGCTCCTTCAAATACTTCTTCCGTTATGTGGCCGCTACTTTGTAAAACTTTCATTTCCCATGCTCCTTTCTGCCTGACGGCAGTGCCAAAAACTGCCCGTCTGCCTTTCATCATGTTCTATCAGCGCTCTCTTTCATGATGAATCTGTGAATACAACACTTTTTCAGTAACATAAGAAAAGCACCCCGGGACATACCAATGGCATATCCAAGGGTGCATACAGCACGGTTCCACCTTAACTTTTCACTTCAGATTCCAGCAAATCCTATCCTTTAACGCAGGCATACGGCAGCACTTAACAGTTATGAAAAGAAACATTCTACAGAGAAAACTGTACAAACAGAATCCCGATCACACCTTAGGCACTGCAGCTCCGGAATGGTTTTCGTAAGCATTCCGCATAAACAGCTTCCACCTTCTGCTGCTCTCTCTGGATGTTTCCTGCAAACTACTCTTTTCCGTCATTGCTTTTCTTATGTTATCGTTTTTAAAGATAACACCGATTCTCAGAACTGTCAATCATTATTTTAGTTACTGTTCAGAGCCAGGCAGATTTACACAAAACTTTCCTGTTCCAGCATGACTTCAAATATCCCGTGAATCTCCGGGAATGACCGTTTCAGTGACAGCGGCCGTCCTTCTTTACTTAAAAAGCAGTGGCGTGTTTCTCCGGTGCAGCGCACCTCGTGCGTTTCCTTATCCTCGATGGTGTACGCCAGCTGCAGCTTGATTCCGTTGTAGGAAACAACTTTCACATGAATCAGCACAGCATCCGCGTAATGGGTCATGGTTTTATACTCGGCGCTGACCGCCAGCACGGGGCTGAGCACACCGCATTCCTCCATCTTTTTGTATCCGAAGCCCATTTCCTCCAGGATAAATGTCCGCGCTTCCTCGAACCAGCGGATATAGTTGGAATGATGAACAATACCCATCTGGTCCGTTTCGTAATACTGCACCCTGTGCTCATAGGGTTTAATTTCCTGCATACTCTGATGTTCCTTCTATTAAATTTTATATTTTCTGTCTATATTCTATACGCCTCTTATGCTTTTTTATTTATGCTCTTCCAGCCAGCGCATTGCCGTATAAGCGTACACGGCGCTTCCCGCTGCCAGTGCTTCCTCATCAAATTTCACCATGGGGTGATGCTGCGGATAGCAGTATCCTTTATCCGGCTGGCCTGCTGCCAGTGCAAGCATGACGGAAGGTACTTCCTGGCTTACGTAGGCAAAGTCCTCGGAACCTGCCGATTTGGAGGAGCTTCCGCCGCCGCTCATGGCATTCAGCTCAGCAACAGAGAAGGATTTTCCCGGTCCCAGAAGCTCTTTGACATATTTCTCACAGCTTAGTGACATTTCTTTATCATTCACCAGAGTGGGGCAGCCGCTGGTAAAGGTGACCTCTGCCTCTGCGCGAAAGGTTTTTGCCACTCCTTCAGCGATTTCCACCAGACGTGTCTTAATATAATCGCGGACTTCACCGTCATAGGTACGAAGACTGCCGCCCATGGTAACCACATCGGGAATCACATTGGGTGCAGTACCGGCATTCATGCTGCCAATGGTCAGAACCGCCTGATCCATAACAGACAGCTCTCTGGTATTGATCTCCTGCAGCGCAATCAGAATGTGTGCAGCCGCATTCAGCGGATCAATCCCCGTATTGGGCATGGAACCGTGACAGCCTTTTCCCTTAACTTTAATCCGGAAAATATCCGCTGCCGGCGCGCTGACACCGGGAGATGACACGACCACCGTTCCCGCTGGGAAAGGCATCCCTGCCATAACATGGATCATCAGAGCAGAATCCACATCAGGATTTTTCAACAGCCCGTCTTCAATCATATCATGTGAGCCTTCAAAGATTTCTTCCGCAGGCTGGAACATCAGCTTGATGGTACCCTCGATTTCATCCTCATGCTGCTTCAGCAGTCTTGCCGCTCCCAGCAGCATGGAAGTATGCATATCATGTCCGCATGCATGCATTCTGCCATTGTCCGATGCAAAATCAACATCGGCCTCTTCTCTGATGGGCAGCGCATCCATATCAGCCCGGAGCATAAATACCTTTCCTTCCTTTTTGCCACCGGCAAGGGCAACCAGACCGGCCCTGCCGCATTCCACAGGCTCATAGCCCATATCAATAAGCTCCTGTTTCACATAAGCCTTTGTCTCATTTAAATCAAAACCCGTCTCCGGATGACTATGCAGATATCTTCTGTTTGAAATAATCGTTTCCTTCAGCTGTGAAGCCTCTTCCATTAACTGATCCGCTTTCATGGCATTGTCTCCTTTTCGTTTTTACCACTTATTGTAAAGCTCTGCCGGATTTAATTCAATACCGTTTCCATCAAATATCTTTGTAAAATTTGTCCTGAATTATACATTACCCTGCATCATTTTCAGCGTCCGGAAGACATTCCGCATATCCTGGCGGATCAGTTTATCCCTGAATTGATACTGCTTTTCGTAAAATTCATGATTTTCCCGGCTGGTGTGATACAGCCGTTTGATTTCCAGATTGTCCTTCAGGGCTGCATGGATATCGGTGATGTGGCCCAGGGCATATGCACCAAAGAGACAGTTGGTAACCACCGCTCCGCCGGCATTTTTCAGGGTAATGACCTCGCTGTCCAGCATATCGGATTTCATCTGGTTCCAGAGTTCATCCCGGCTGCCGCCTTCCGTGATGGTGATCCGGCTCATGTCCACGCCTGCACTTCGATACCGCTTTGTAATCTCCATGTAATCGTAGCCGATTGCTTCCAACACAGCGCGCCACAGAACAGCCTGGTCGGTGTCAAGCGTCACATTCAGGAAGCAGCCGGTGGCTTCTCTGATATCGTTGGTACCGCCGGTAAGATACGGCAGGAACAGGACACCGCCTGATCCCGCCGGCACCTGTGCTGCCTGACTGCTCAGTACCTGATAGTAGCTGCCGTCCTTTTCCTGTCTGCAGATGTTATCCTTATACCACCGAAGCGCCAGTCCGCCGGTACGGATATATCCCCAGTAAAAATAAGTGTCCGGCAGCGTTCCGCTGTTGAAAATCAGCCCCGCTCCCTTTCTGCTCAGTTCCGGTATGATTCCCTTTGTGGAGACGCAGAACATGGCGCAGGTTCCGGCCACATCCACCGCCTGCCCGGCTTCCATATTGCCGCTGCCCAGCATGGACTGCATGGTATCGCCTGCACCGCCGCAGATGGGAATTCCAGCGGGAAAACCGGTTTTTTCTGCCATTTCTTCTGTCAGATGACCGATGATATCCCAGGGCTTCACGATTTTCGGCATCATGTTTTCCGGAATACCAAGAATGGACAGCTGCTCGCCCGACCAGCATTTTTCCTCCACTTTATAGCCAAGCCCCCAGCCTGACACGGTTCCCCAGTCGATAAACATGTCATCTGCCTTCAGTCCGGCCAGGTGCGCCAGCACATAGGGAGCATTGTGAATGAATTTCACCCCTCTCTCCTGAAAGGCTTCGCTGTTTTTCAGAAACCATCTGGCAAATAAAGCGGGAAACATGCATTTTGCCTCCGGATTGCCCGTCTCGCGCCCCCAGATATCAAGATCCCAGCTGTTGATGAGCAGTTCGTCCTCCTGTGTTCTGGAATCCAGATAATTGATGTAAGGCGTTATGGCATTGCCGTCCGCATCCACACCGGCGATTCCACAGATAATGCCGTCCCCCATAATCGCCTGCACATCCGCCGGATCCAGTCCCTGCCTGCGCATCTGCTCTGCACACTCCGCCATGCCCTTTACCGCCAGCTCCAGATATTCATCCACATCCATGCTGACCCAGCCCGGATGCGGATACGTCAGAGTAGTGGGTGAAGAAGACGATGCCACACACACCATATCCTCTCTGTAAACAGCCACCTTTACACTCTGAGTCCCCGCATCAAATCCAAGATAATACTTTGCCATAAATCGTTTCCCTTCCCCGTTTCATCCGGCTTCTTTTGTTTTGCCTCCTGCTGCCCGTTACCCCGGGCTTTTCTCCCCCGTTTATCTTTTCCTGCTTTTCTCTGCTGTTTTTCTGCCTCAGGACTGCATCAGATACGCCGTCAGCAGCCGGATCGTATTTTCCAGATCCTGCAGATCCGCTGTTTCCGCAGGCGTATGCATATAGCGCAGTGGAATCGACACCAGAGCCACCGGAATTCCGTCTGCGGCAAAATGAATTTCATCCGCATCGGTGCAGCTTCGCCCGGAGCTGACCTCCAGCTGACAGGGAATCCCTTCCTGTTCTGCAATTTTCATCAGAGTACGGTTCATGGTTTTGTCACAGATGGAATTGATGCAGAGGACCGGGCCTTTTCCCAGAGATACCTCGCCCCATTCCGCGTCCCGCATGCCGTCGTAATCGCTGGTATAGGTTACATCCACAATGATGGCTTCATCAGGCCGCTTTCTCTCGGCAACCCATCTGGCGCCATGTTTGCTGTTTTCTTCTCCTGCCGTGGCAGCTGCCATGACGGTATTGACAGACTCCTGCTGACCGACCCGCTTCAGTGCTTCCATAATGGCATAAACACCGCTTTTATCGTCCAGGCCTCTGGCCCGGATCCGTCCATTCAGCAGACTGCGGATCTGCGCATCAAACACTGCCGTATCTCCGGGGCGGACCTTCGACAATGCTTCTTCCTTTGAAACCGCTCCGATGTCGATCAGCAGATGTTTCCCTTCCATTTCTCCATTTTTAAACGTCTGAGGATTCATCACCACACTTCCGTACAGAATCCCGTTTTCCGTGCGGATCATCACACCATGCCCCGGATAGGTCCGCGGACGGATTCCGCCCACATTGATCACCTTCAGGAAACCGTCCTCCGTTGCTCCGGTGACCATCAGACCGATCTCATCGATGTGTGCCGCCAGAAGAATGGTCCGACCGCTTTCTGTACCCTTCACCGTGTAGATTCCGTCCCCGACGGCATCCCGCTCACAGCTGTCCGCGAAGGGCTTCATATATGCTTCCAGTTTATCCTGCAGGGAAAATTCCTCCCCTGATACCGAATCGGTACTCAACAAAACTTCAAGTAAATTCTGCTCCATCGTTCACTGCACCCCACAATCATTGAATCATTTTTTTCACACTGTCCCGCACATACAATCTGGTGGGCACCGTCACCTTCACGCAGATATTCCGTCCGTTCAGCAGCCGTTCTTCCAGCATATGCACCGCATATTCTCCCATAAATTCCATATACAGGCGGACTGTTGTCAAAGGAGGAATCATATATTTTGCAGCAGGAATATCGTTGAAGCCAACGATGCTGATATTCTCCGGCACAGACATTCCAAGTTCATATACCGCTTTATAGCATCCTGCCGCCATGGAATCATTTGCCACAAAGAGAGCCGTCGGAAGATTCCCTTCCTCATGCAGTTCCTTCAGCAGACTGTAGCCGTATCTGGCATGACACCGTCCCCTTTTCACATATTCGGGATGATACAGCCCTTTTCCTTCCAGGTATTCCCTGAAAATAATGCTGCGCGGATCTCTCAGCCGTTCTCCGTCCCTGTCCTCTTCCACACAGCCGATAAAGCCGATCTTTCTGTGTCCGTTTTCAATCAGAAAATCAAGTATCCCTGTGACTGCCTGCTGATAATCCACCACAACGGCGTCAAACCGGGTCAGATCCGGACAGGAATCGATGAAAACCACCGGTTTTTCCCAGCTTCCGATCTGCTCCACCATAGTTCTGCTGAACGTGCCGGAACAGATGATACCGTCCACGCCGGCCAGGCTGTCCCCGGTATCCTCCAGCGTAACCGCCTGCTTCCGGTAGCCCTCTTCCTCCAGACGTTTCTCAATAGCAAGACGGATGCACAGATAATAGGGATCCTCCAGCTCCTCCTGAGGAGAGTAAGAATAAAAAACGCCGATTTTCAGTTTCTTTTTCCTTTTTTTCTGCGCTTTCGGTTCATACTCCAGTTCTTCTGCGATTTCAAAAATCCGCTTTTTCGTTTCGGCCTGGGCATTCAATGTCTCATCATGATTCAGCACTCTGGACACCGTTGCGATTGATACTCCCGCTCTTGCCGCAATATCTTTAATTGTTGCCATATATTCCCACCCTCAAAATTCTGTAACGGTTCAGCAGGGGCTGAACTGTTATATTAAACTCTCCTGTGCACCTGCTTCCATCTTTGTCTTCCGGGGAAGCTGAATTTCAGATACCAGAACTGCTGCCAGAATCATTGCAGAACCGATCACCATGCGCGCGGTAACGCTTTCATGCAGAAGCAGCACGGAAAACAGCATGCCGAAGACAGACTCCATGGAAAGGATAATCGCAGATTTCGTTTCGTCCACATATTTCTGAGACACTGTCTGGAGCAGATAGCACACTGTCGTACTCACCACACCCAGATAGAGCACCGCCAGCATACTTTTCACAGACGGCTGAAAATGAAATCCACCCGTCGCCACCAGGCCGATAACCGAAAGCACGCAGGCCGTCATCATCTGCAGAAAATTCAGCACCGACGGCCGGATTCTGCCCACGTATTCACCTGTAAGAAAGATCTGAAAGGCAAACCCAACGGCACACAGCAGCGTAAGCCCGTCGCCGATTCCGATGGAAAAATCGCTCTGCAAGGATAATATGCCCGCTCCCACAATTGCCATTCCCGCACCGATCAGACTTTTGATTTCAATCTTTTTGCGATAAATGAACAGTGCGATAAACGGAACAAATACCACATTCGTAGCTGTCAGGAACGCATTTTTCGATGCAGTCGTGTACTGCAGTCCGATGATCTGAAGCGCAAAACCTGCAAACAGCGCCGTTCCCAGCCAGAATCCGCACCGTACCTCTTCCCTTGTAATCGTCGGAATCTGTTTTCTACCCAGAACTGTCATCAGCACCGCAGCAATCAGAAAACGAACTGCCATAATCTGAAACGGCGTCATTGTCTCCAGCGCCATATCGCTGGCCGCAAATCCGCCTCCCCATATAATGGTAACAGTCAAAAGACCCAAAATACCCAGATATTTCTTCATACAAATCTCCATTCTGCTCTCTTGTAGACATCTCTGGAAATCCGCTTCTGACAGCCTGCTCAGGAGTTCTACAAGAAGTATATCATATTCTGTTAAAAAAAGGGCATAAAAATGCCCCTTTTTTACCCGTCATTCCGCCGGGATTTTACTTTGTTCTATCTTTTGCTCCTTATGAAAGCCGCAGGAATCTGTTTCCCGGCTTTTTCAGGAGAACTTTACCGGTTGAGAAAAGTTTACTGGAATTTGCTCTCCAGTTCTGACTGGAGGGATTTCATGGTGCTTTCCACATCCTCACCGTTTAAGAAAATCTTAGAAACAGCTGCTCCGATGGAATCGCTTGCTTCCAGAGCATTGGGAGAAATCGGAATATCTGCAACATTTTTACCGTTTTCGATAAACAGTTCATAGATATTTTCCTCACCAAAGAAAGAATCACCTTTTATCTCACCTTGACTTTCTTACTTTCCCTGATAAGTGAATCATTATCCGTACACTTAAACACAAGTTTCATAGCGTAATCATTCAGCCTTGTTTTATTGGCATAGGTCTGCTCTTCTCCGCAGGCATTGGTTCCCAGGCCGGAATGTTTTGCATCAATGTGGACGATGGTTTCCGGACACCGTCTGATCTCGCCCACATGCTTTGCTTTCTCCAGTGCATCGATGGTATAATCATGAACATCGATTTCCACTTCCCCACCGGCACAGATCAGCAGGCTTTCCTGTTCATCACCCACTGCCAGCCATTTAACCTGCCCACGGTGGCCGTTTTCCTGAGGCATGGCGTATTCCACATGCATACCGTCCACATCGCTGCGGTAAACGCCCATGACAGAAGCTGATTTCATGTCGCAGTAATTTTCTTCCGGTCCCAGACCGTACCAGGCAACCCGGCGCATTTCCCCGGGAAGCTTCATCTCAATTCCGATTCTGGGAATGAATTCCGGCACGAAGCTGCTGTATTTGAAACCGTTCATGTTCAGATCCAGTTCCATCGTTCCATCTGCGTAAATCCGATATACGTAGTGTCCTTTGAAGCCAAATGCCATGGAAAGCGGTGAAAAATGCGTATCCACAGAAACCCGGGCATACGTTTCCCCGTCTGCTTCAATCATCTCCGCCCGGAATGCCTCCAACTGCTCCTGCTGCTTCTGCAGGAAATATTTACCGTGCCAGTCTCCCACCTTATACATGTCGTTGTCTATGGTGGCTCTTCTCAGATTCAGTACCGGTCCGCTTACGATCCGCATTTTTCCGTCTTTTTCGTAAGTCAGAAGCTGTCCGGTCACCCGGTCAAATACCACCCGGAACGTTTCTCCGGTAATTTCCGCCCGGACATTTGTCTCGTTTAACGCGATTCTGCCAACCATTTTTCCAGCATATTCTGCCGTTTTCGGAACTTCTTTTATCATTTCCCTGTACACAGGAAGCAGAAACTGCGCTTTTGCAATTTCATGTCCGCAGGGTGCAAAGTCCATATCCCGATTGTACACAAAAGTCAGATTCAGATAGTAATCGGTGCCTGCAAGTACCGTCTCCGGCGTATGGGGCAGAGTCACGATCTGTTCCTCCTGCGGTCCGATCTCCAGATGCTCTGTGATTCCCTCCAGATCGACACAGTCATCATGCATGATCTGATAGCGAAGAGATACATCCTCAAGAGAGCGGAAATAATTCAGATTTCTGAGCCGGATTTTTCCTTCCTTCAGATCCACTGCTTCCGCTTTAACCGGTGCAATGACCTGCTTGTAATGGACCAGTCCCGTGGAAGGTACCCGATCCGGCCGCATCAGGCCGTCCATGCAGAAATTGGAATTGTTGGGCTGATCACCGAAATCGCCGCCGTAACGCCAGGTGATATGCCCCCGCTCATCTTTTGCCTGAATCCCATGGTCGTACCATTCCCAGATGAATCCGCCCTGCAGTCTTTTGTAAGTATGGAACAGCTCCTGATATTCTTCCAGATTGCCCGGTCCGTTCCCCATGGCATGTCCGTATTCACACAGAATATGCGGTTTTCCGTGGCAGTCATTGCTCTCCCCGATGCGTTTCATCCCATCCAGACGCGTGTACATAGTTGAATAGACATCGGTAATCTCCGCCCCATAATCGCTTTCGTAATGAATCAGCCGGGAAGAATCGAGACTGCGGATGGCCTCTGCAGACGCTGTAAAATTCGCTCCGGTAGAAGATTCATTCCCCAGAGACCACATGAGAATACAGGGGTGATTTCTGTGTTCCTTCACCATACGTGTACTGCGGTCGCAGTAGGCTGCTTTCCAGGAAGGCTCATCATTCAGCCATTCGTATTTCTGAATCCATTCAAACCCATGGGTCTCCAGATCTGCCTCGTCAATTACATAGAACCCGTAACGGTCACAGAGCTCATAGAAATACGGCATCTTCGGATAGTGGGAACAGCGGATGGCATTGATGTTATGCTGCTTCATCATCCGCAGATCTTCTTCTACCACGCCGGGATCCACGCAGGCTCCTCCTGTGGGGCTGAAATCATGCAGATTCACGCCGTTCAGCAGAATTGCCTTTCCATTAACCGTAAAATTCTCACCTTTTACTTCAATCTTTCTGAAGCCGGTGCGAACCGAGACACAATCCATCACTTCCCCCTGCTTCAGCAGGTTCAGTTTCAGCTCGTACAGACAGGGGATCTCGGCACTCCAGGGCTGAACCGGTCCGACCTCCGTCCGGATCGACACTTTCCCTTCCGTCAGTTCCTCTGTTCCGGCGTGCAGCACGTTTCCCTCCACATTCCTCAGTTCCCATGCAATACAGTCCGCTTCCTTCGATGCTTCCACCTGCTGTTCCAGAATACCATTTCTATATGTGTCATCCAGAGATGCCTCTGTCACATAATCGATTACACCGCATTCCGGTTCGCTGATCAGCGTCACATCACGGAAAATGCCGCTGTACCACCACATGTCCTGACATTCCAGATAGGTTCCGTCGGACCACTGGTAAACCCGCACCGTGATCTGATTGTCCCCGGTACGAAGCAGCTTTGTGATGTCAAATTCCGCCGACAGGCGGCTGACTTTGCTGTACCCGGCATGGATACCGTTCACCCAGACATCATAAGCGCTGCTGACTCCGTCAAACCGAAGGATATTCCGTCTTCCCGTCCATGTCTCCGGCACTGTCACTGTCCTCCGGTAAATTCCGGTGGGATTTTCCGACGGCACAAACGGGGGATGAATGGGAAACAGATACCATACATCGGTATAATGCAGATACCCATAACCTTTCAGCTGCCAGCAGGAAGGAACCTCCAGATCATCCCAGCACGCATCGGCAAACTCTTCTTCACAGAATCCTTCCGGTGAATACTCCGGCGCTTTCAGATACAGAAACTTCCAGCTTCCATTCAAAGAAAGTCTGAAACCGTCCGCTCCGGCTCTGCTGAAATCGGTATGAACTTCCCGCCGTCCTATCTGAAGAAGCTCTTCATTTTCCCAGCGTTTTTTTACCCTTTTCACTATTACCCTCCTCAATGTTTTTCTGGTATAAGAATACATTTTTTATTAGTAAATGTCAATATTTTACTTACATATTTTTACTAAAACATATAATTTTTGTGGTTTTGTTTAAAATTAACGCCTGTTTTTTATGCATATATTCTATATTTTTTTGTATTTTTCAGTTTTCACGTTTATTGATGTAAACTGTTTGTAAGTAAAATTATTTTATTTTTTAACCGGTTATAATTGCATTTCCATCTCATATCGGATATAATAGTTAAAAGCCCGTTCTGCACCGGGACTATTTAATATAAAGAAAGGTGGTTTTTCATTATGACTCAGGAATTTAAAATCATGGATGTGCTTTCCAGACTGATGGATCTTCTGGTATTGAATTTTCTTTTTCTGCTGACTTCGCTTCCAATCATCACGATCGGTGCTTCGCTGACGGCACTCTTTTCCGTCAGCATGAAAGTTGTACATGACGAAGAATCCTATATCAGTAAAAACTATGTTCATGCGTTTCGCGAAAACTTTCTGCAGGCAACTGCTGCATTTCTCGTCTTTATTCCGGCAGGCGGACTTTTATGATCGTAACGCAGTACCGCTCCTTTTTTCTTCTGGTCCTGCTGAATATCCCTGTTCTCTTTCTGTGCATGTACTCAGTTTATACTGCTTTTTTCGTACTGATTCTGGGATGTGTAATCGGCTTTTCTGCATTTACCTACGTGGAATCCTTTCTTTTCCGACGGATTTTCCAGCCTTACGAAATCCGGTGACAAAAAGACCTGCCGCAGCGTGTCGATTACGCGTACGGCAGGTCTCTTTCACTATATTCACTTATTTCAAATCCAGTCTTCCGGCATTCCGGGCAATTATGCAGTTTCGAACTGATCTTTACCTACGCCGCAATCGGGACACTCAAAATCTTCAGGAACATCTTCCCACTTTGTACCGGGAGCGATACCGCCTTCGGGATATCCCTGTTCTTCATCATATTCCCATCCGCAAACTTCACATACATACTTCATAGACGCTCATCCTCCTTCTTTTATCATTGCATCCATAATGAAATTGCACAGATATTATAACTCATTTTACATTATATTGCAATATTTTGCACGAAACTTTCTGGACTAATTTACTACAGTATATTGCTGTTATTGCCTGAATCTATTTGGCAGATGCGCCGCACCGAGGAAACACGCAGTGTTTTCCAGACTGGCTCTGAACAGTAACTACAAAATTCTCAGCAGAGCCATATGGCACAGTGTCCCCAGCAGTATGCTTGCCATCGTATTATGTTTCCATTTATAACTGCCCGCCACCACCGCCACGGACAAGATCCGCGGCACAAATATGTGTGGAAAATCATCTCCGATATCCTTCAGACAGTATACGATCAGTACTGCCATGATCGCTGCAGGCAGTACCAGCCCCAGCTGTTCCAGCGATTCCGGGATTCGTTTTTCTCCATGAAAAGCCAGAAACGGCAGTGCACGCAGAAAAAATGTACAGGCTGCAGATATAAAAACAGCCAGAAAAATCATTTCACGACTCATGGATTCTATACCTCCCCGCTCACCGCGGTTTCCCGCTTTCTTTTCTGCTGTGCCAGCAGCAGGCCGGATGTGAGAAGCAGGGCGGGAAGCATAAAACTGTTTTTGTCAAACAGAAGACGGCAGATGATTCCCGCTCCCAGGCCGGTCAGTGCCGGCTTGTGATTCTCCGTTTTTTCCCATTGATCGATAAAGATAATGACAAACAGGGCAGTCATGCAGAAATCGATTCCTTCCAGTTCAAAAGGAATGATCTGTCCCATAATGCCGCCCGCCACTGCACCGATCATCCAGTAGCATCTGCTGAAGAGAGCTACATGAAACATCACTTCCTCTTTGTCATGCTCCTCCATATTCAGGGAGCAGTTGACCGCATAGGTTTCATCCGTCATGGTATGAATCATGTAAAGTTTCTTTCTGCCCATCTTTTTGAAAGTATCGATAAATGACAGGCTGTAAAAGGTCTGTCTGCTGTTCATAAGGAGCGCCGTCAGGCCGATGGTCAGCAGGGAAGCACCGCTGCTGAGAAACGTAATCAGTACAAACTGAAAAGCTCCCGTATAAACCGTCATGCTGATCAGCAAAGAATAATACCAGCCAAATCCCGCTTCTTCCATCATAATTCCATATGCCATGCTGACAAACAGATAACTGCACATAATAGGCAGGGATGCTGTGAAGGATCTGAGCAGAATTTCTTTTTTCATCCTGCCACCTGCAGCATCCCGGCAATCTTCCGGTACATGGCATCTGCCAGCGCCAGATGTCCGTTTTTATCCAGATGTTCCATATCGGCATCACTTGGCCGTGCATAATCGGAAGCCGCCATAAATTCTATCCGGTGTTTCCCGGCGATCTTTCCGTACACCCGTTTCAGCTCCCTTGATGTTTTTACCGATTCCGAATTAAACTCCGGATCATATTCATCCTTCCACACCTGATTGCCAAGATGGATCGGAGACACCAGAAGTGTCCTGCTTTCCGGCGCGTATCTGTCAAGCTGATCCAGTAAAAGCTCGATTCCCTGTCCGATTTCATCCGCTGTAGCCCCGTAGGCCGCCTTGCAGTCATTGGTCCCCAGCATGATAACAGTCAGATCAGGCGCATGTGTTTCCAGCAGCACAGGAAAGACATCCGCTCCCCGGCGGCCGCCTCTTCTTTCATCTTCAAATACTGTTGTTCTCCCGCAAAGCCCTTCTTCTACAATCCGAATATCCTGATTCACCAGTCTCTCCTGAAGAATCCCTGTCCACCTTTCACTCCAGGGATGCCTCTTCATGGTACCGGCAACCAGTCCCCAGGTATTGGAATCTCCAAAACACAAAATCTGTCTCATCTTTTCTGTTCACCTCTTCCGATCTGCTGACTGCTGATATTTATATCTGTTCTTTTCTTCTTCAATTATAACCAGACAAAATCACACTTTTTTTTGCATTACTTACTTTCTTTCCCCGCTGTAGATGTGGAAATCATACCATTCATAACCTACTTTGTCAATAGGTTTACAATGTTTTTATATGCTGCTTAATTATTTTTCCGGTTTGTCCCGGTATTTTCTCTGATTCCATCATACACCCGGCAGCCGCATTGTGTATACCTCATAAAAAATCGCCGGATTCCCAGGAAAATATCTCTTAAAAAGAACTGGCTTTGCATTTTCATCTGTGGTATGATAAACGTTGTTGCAGCAGTCCGCGGACGAAAGAAGCCTGTACGGCCCGCTGCAGATTGTTTAACACATATAAACATACATACTATAGCGAGGTGCAAGAATGAAACCGATCAAAGAAGGTAAAGTACGCGAGATCTATGATAATGGTGACAGTCTGATCATGGTTGCAACTGACCGCATCAGCTGTTTTGACGTAATTCTGAATAATACTGTTACAAAAAAGGGAACGGTTCTGACTCAGATGTCCAGATTCTGGTTTGACCTGACACAGGATATCCTTCCCAATCACATGATTTCCACAGATGTGAAGGATATGCCCGAATTTTTCCAGCAGCCTCAGTTTGACGGGAACAGCATGATGTGCAAAAAGCTGAACATGCTTCCCATCGAGTGTATCGTCCGCGGCTACATCACCGGCAGCGGCTGGGCGAGCTATCAGAAAGACGGTACTGTATGCGGCATCAGACTTCCTGAAGGTCTGAAGGAATCCGACAAACTGCCCGAACCGATCTATACACCTTCCACAAAAGCAGAGATCGGCGACCACGATGAGAATATTTCCTATGAGCAGAGCATCACTCATCTGGAAAAATATTTCCCCGGTAAAGGTGAGGAATATGCTGCAAAGCTTCGCGACTGCACAATCGCTCTTTATAAAAAATGTGCCGATTACGCACTGAGCCGCGGTATCATTATCGCAGATACCAAATTTGAATTCGGTCTTGATGAGAACGGCAATATCGTGATCGGTGACGAGATGCTCACACCCGACAGCTCCCGTTTCTGGCCTGCTGACGGATATGAACCCGGCCACGGTCAGCCCTCCTTTGACAAGCAGTTTGCCCGCGACTGGCTGAAAGCCAACCCGGACAACAACTGGACTCTGCCCGACGAAATCGTAGAAAAAACCATCGACAAATATCTGCAGAGCTACGAGATGCTGACAGGCAAGAAGCTTCAGTAATACGGCAATCTGCAGCTGCGGATACGATTTTATCTGAAAATGAAATAACAGTGCCCCCTGCTGTCTGCTGGATTTTCCAGACAGCAGGGGGCTGTTTTAAACCACTATTTCCATAATTCGTTTACCATTTTTAACCAGTTCCCGAATTCCTGTATGTTTCCTTTTATTAAAATTGAAACTCAACATATATCCTGTATCCTGCTTATAATACTCAAGATACTCAAACAACTGATTTTCACCGCGTCTGTTATATTCATCACCATGCCATATTTTCAACTCAATAACATATTGTACTCCATGATAATCAACAATAATGTCAGTTCTCTTCAGATCTCTGGTCTGAGCTTCAACATAATAATTGCCACTCCCATTAATAATCGGCTTTAAATACAGAAGAAAAAGTTTTCTTCCCTGATCTTCAATAAATTTCTCATCACTATCACGATATATTTCCGTAAAATACTCAAAAAATTTTCTCATAACCTGATCCATCTGAAGTTTTCCGGATATTACAAATTGATTTCTGTCTGATGCTCCAACCTGATACATCGCATTATCAACAGCCATTTCCGAAATGAACAAATCATACATACGCGTTTCAAAGATTCGATTTGACAATACTACCGTGCCATCTTTATCTTTCAGAAATCCAAATGTGTATCCCAGATTAATAAGCTGATTTTCTTTATCAAACGGATAGGAATATCCCGTGAATAAAATATTCTGGATCATCTCTTTCAGCAGAGGGTAATCGCTCAATTTTTTGACCATATCATCAAACAGTGTATTGGATTCCTTTCGAAGAAGTAATTCTGCAGCCACAACACCTTCACGTGTCCATGCAGCTTTTCTATCAGGAAATTCGATTTTTCCCGGCAATTTCTCATCCATCAGCTGACAGATTCTTGATACCAGATACGGATATCCGGAAGTATAATCATAAATCTGTTGACTGATCAATGGAATATCCATCTCAGTATGATAATCCTGTTCGTATTCCCGGAGCATGGACGCAATGTCCTCTGGATAAAAGCACATATCAACAGAAAAATCTGCTGCAATATTCCATGGACTGTTATATTTGGATTCTTCTCCGGGACGCAGTTTCAACTTAAGGTTTTTTATATCGTACACTCCGGCAAGTATCACCGATTTAAATGTAGTATCTTTTCCCTGTCTCTGACGAAGATATTTCGATCTTAAAAGTCCCAGAAAAGTCAAAAATATCTGATTATCCGAACTCTGATCAACTTCGTCGATCATCAGAACAATATCTTTATCACAATTTCTGCAGAGTTCAGATATCTTATTGCCTAAAGACCGCATAGGGAAACGTTCTGATACAGATTCATTCCAGGTACTGATAATATCCTGCGAAATGCCCTGTATTGCCAGTGCATCACTGATATCCATCACCAGACCTTCTGCCAGATTATATAACGAATTGAAATAATCGTCCGCTGCTTCAAAACTCAGACTCAGTACAATATACTGCGATTTCATCCGCTCTTCCAGCAAATACAACATTGTTGTTTTGCCGTACTGTCTTGCCCTGTTGATAGTAAAATACTTCCCTTCTTTGATATACGAAGTAATAGTTTCATCAATTCTTCCATTCATATCAACCATGTAATTTTTTTCCGGGATACAGGTTCCTGTGATATTAAATTTTTTCGGCATCTGTTTTCTCCTTCCTGAGCTTACACATATTATACAGTTTGTTCAGGACAAAAACAATACAGATCACTGCAAACCACTCAGCTTTTCAGCTTCTGCATCCACCTTCGTTTTCGGAATATGACTACGGATATTCCGAAGCGGACACATTCCTCCAGGGACAGGATAAAATACACCCAGTGCACCGGCAGTTTGAATACAAATGCAGAAAGCATCCCCAGCGGTACACCGAATATCCAGGTACCGATCAGATCAACGAACATAACATATTCCGTTTTTCCGCCGCTGCGCAGCACCCCGCCGCCAAGAATCATATTCTGCACCTTGAAGGGGGCAATGACCGCATAGGCAATCAGAATATACCGGGTAAGCATCCTGACATTGTCTTCCACCTGATAAACCGTTACGTACAAAGGCGATGATAAAATAATGCAGGCCGAGAGTATCATCGATCCCACAAAACCGTAAAACAGCAGTTTTTTCGCTGCCTGATACGCTTCCTCGTATTCTGCGTTGCCCAGCTTTTTGCCTATGATAACAGCCGCTGCCTGAGACAGACCGCAGAGCGCCCCGATCAGCAGCCCCTGCACCGGATTGCTCAGAGTCATGGCCGCCGTGGCCGCTGTCCCCAGATGACCGTAGATTCCGGTATATACATTTTCCCCGAGAGACCACATAAACTCGCAGATCAGAACCGGCAGCAGCATGGCTGCATACTGTTTCCACTGAAAACCGGAACGACTGCCTTTCTGCCCTTTTCCTTCCTGGAAAACACTTCTGTAACGCAGCATCATGACCAGCATGATCAGACAATTGGCCAGCTGTGAAATCACCGTTGCAGCAGCTGCTCCGTCAGCTCCCATGGCGCTGAAACCGAAATGTCCGAAAATCAGCACGTAATTCAGCGCGGTATTCAGCACAGCCGCCACAATACTGGCGTACAGCGGCAGGGAAGCCTTTTCCATGCACCGCAGCATGGCGGACAGCATCGTAGCGCAGGCCGCAGGCAGAAACATCCCTCCCAGAAGAAACAGATAACCTGCCCCCGTCTGTACGGTGGCACGATCCGTCGTATAAAGTCCCAGAATCTGTTCCGGCAGCAACAGGGATGCCAGTGTAAACAGAACAGCCAGCCCCACAGCCGCTCCCAGATTTACGAAAAAGCTTCTGGAAATCTCCCTGTCATTTTTCTGTCCCATATACTGGGAAATCATAATACCGGCCACCGCTCCGATTGCCGATACAACCACATTGAAAATTGAAGAAAATTTGCCGGCAAGTCCTACGCCTGCCACACTGACGCTTCCCAGCTGCCCGATCATGACCTGATCAATAATGCTGAAGGAAGCCTGAAGCATGGACTGCAAAGCAACCGGCACAGCCAGATTGCACACGGTCCGGAAAAATTTCTGTTCCATCATTTTCTCCTCCTTGCTGTATGTACATCACATTGTTCGTACAGCACTATTGTATTCTTAAACCGCTGCAATTTCAAAGGTTAAACGCGTAACCTGAAACAAATATAAAGAGGGAAATTTGTGAAAAATCACAAATCTCCCTCTTTTTTAGCTTTTCATCTGCTTTTTCCTTTTCAGCCGGTGCTTTCCCGTTCCATCAGTTTCACCGGAAGACGGACCTCCGTCTCCGTTTCTTTTTTCTCATTCAGTTCCTGAAGCTTCTTTACGGCAATCCTGGCTCGCAGAAACACATCCTGACGGACAGATGTCAGCGTAGGTGACACCATCTCGCACATGCGCGTATCATCAAATCCAACTATGGAAATATCCTCCGGAATACGGATGCCATGTCCCATCAGAAAACGCATCAGTTCCACGGCATAAAAATCAGATACCGCAAAAATTCCCGGATACGCCCGGATTGTATCCAGATGCTCTCTGTAAAACGCCATCCGTTTTTCCTTCTGCATGGGCACCATCATAAAATCTGCCTGCCCCGGTCCGAAACCCGCGCAGAAGCCGTCATGACGCTCTTTGTCCATACAGATATCATTATCGGATATGCAGAGCACGTTCCGATAACCGCGTTTCCGGAAAAAGGCTCCCACCTGAAAACCGCCGTCGTAATTATCAATGGTAATGTTGCAGATCCGCTCGGTACTGCTGCAGTATCCGTCGTAAATCACAAACGGAATCCGCATATGATTCCTCAGATACATGTAGTCCTGCTCGCAGAATCCGATGAGAACCAGCCCGTCCAGATTCCACATGGATGCAAAACGGATGATATCCGCCACATCCTTCGTTTTTTTCACCATCATGAACTGACCGTTTTCCTCAATCTCCGTGGACAGGCTGTTCAGGGAAGCGGAAATAAACACGTCCTCCAGAGCCCGGCCCTCGTATTTCTCGTGATCGTTCACCACCACGCCGATGATTCTGGAAGAATTCTGGGCCAGAAGAATCCCGGCCATACTGGGAATATACTGCCGCTCCTCCAGAAGCGCCTGTACCTTCTGTACGGTCCGGTCCGAAACCTTATTCGTCTTCCCGTGGAGCACATTGGATACCGTTGCGGTACTCAGTCCCAGCTCCTCTGCGATATCACTGATTCTCACCCGATGTTCATCCATTCGCTTCCCCTCACTTTTCTTTCGCAGGCAGCTTATCTGCCGCAGAAAATCCGAATTGCCCGGTCTGTAAATTCCGCCGTTCCTTCTCCGCCGGCTTTGTTGATGTTGTCCGTCATCTCACCGCCTCCGGAATACATGCAGCCAAGTCCCTGAAGAATCTCCTTTGTGCATGTATAATAATGTTCCGTAATATACGCCTGCAGTTTCTCCACCTGTTTCTGCACCGTCTCATCGGACGGTTCCATGCCGTTTCGCTTCATATTACCAAATTCCACAAAAAGCTGCATCAGACCTTCACCCATTGCCTGTTCATCCTCTCTGCTGCGCCCTCTGCTTTTTTCTTCGTATTCTTTATAAGCCGCAGTCTCGCCCCAGGATTCTTTTGCCTGTCTGGCATATTCATCGATTTTTGAAGTATCAAATGCTGAAAAATCCATAATCTTCACTCCTGTCTCTTTCATTTCACAGGCAAGCTGAATCAGATGTTCCAGATGCTCTTTCTGCAGCCGCAGAAGCTCGATCTGCTGCTCCAGCATCCGCTCCCGGTCATAACCGGAACTGTCAAGAATACACCGGATCTCTTTTAAGGAGAATTTCAGTTCACGAAACAGCAGAATCGACTGAAGCCGTTCCAGATCCGCATCGTCATACAGCCGGTAGCCGGCTTCCGTCACCTGCGCCGGATGAAGAAGTCCGATTCTGTCATAGTAGTGCAGGGCCCGTATACTGACACCTGTTAATTTGCTGACTTCATGTACTGTTCTCATTGATCTCACCTCCTGTGCAAGACTGTTATAAGGTATGACGCAGGGTCAGAGTCAAGGGTTTTTACAATTTATTTTTCATCCGGATTCGTTACAAGGCATGATTTGTTGAAACAATTGCTTCGTCGTAGGCTTTTTTGGTTCTTTCATCAAATAATACCCAGAGGATTTCGTCGAATGCTTCAGGGTTTTCTTTTACGTATTCCCGGACTGCTTTTACAGCTGTTTGGGCTGCTTTTTGTACCGGGTAGGAGAATACGCCCGTGGAGATGGACGGGAATGCTATGGTTCGGATGCCGTTTTCGGCTGCAAGGCGGAGGGAGCTGGTGTAGCAGCTGTGCAGCAGTTCTTCTTCTCTGTATCCTCCGCCGCGCCATACCGGTCCCACCGTATGGATTACATATTTGCAGGGCAGGTTGTAAGCGCCTGTTATTTTGGCATCTCCTGTTCTGCATCCGTTTAAAGTCCGGCACTCTGCCAGAAGTTCCGGGCCGGCGGCGCGGTGGATTGCTCCATCCACTCCGCCTCCGCCCAGCAGTGAATTGTTTGCTGCATTCACAATGGCTTCTACTGAATCGATTCGGGTGATATCACCCATTGCTGTTTTAATTGCTGTCATAATTTCATCTCCGTTTGTATCACGGCATCAAATTCCTTTGAGGCCTTTATCATTATCTGTAACAGTTACCTGTATTGTATGCGAACCGGAGACGAAATACAAGGTTTTTACTTCGCTTTTGTCAATTCGTAGATTTCATCGCACCGTCTGGATACGGTGGGAGAATGGGTCACGATTACCACACATTTTCCTGCGTCCGTCAGTCCCCGGAAAACATCCATAATGGCCTTTTCCGTGTCGCGGTCCAGATTGCCGGTGGGTTCATCGGCAAGGATAATATCCGGGTCATAGGACAGCGCTCTTGCGATTGCCACCCGCTGCTGCTGACCGCCTGACAGTTTCAGAATCCTGCGGTCAGCCTCTTCCCGGTCCAGTCCGACCTTTTCCAGAAGTTCCACCGCCCGTTCCTTTTTATTCTTCATATGCTGCCCGGAAATATCCATGGAAAGTACAATATTTTCCAGGGCCGTGTACCGGGTCAGCAGATTGAAGCTCTGGAAAATCACGCCCACGTAACGGCTTCTGTATACATATTTATCCAGCCGGTTAATATCCCTGCCGTCGTAGAGCAGCTTTCCGCTCTGAGGCTTTGCAAGCCCCGCCAGTATGGACAGCAGCGTTGTCTTTCCAACCCCGGACGGGCCGACTACGGCATACATTTTCCCCTTTTCAAACTGATAGGAAATACCGTCCAGTACTTTACGTTTTCCGTATGAAAATGATATCTGATCCAGTTCCAGAATACTCATGTCCGACTCCTTTCCTAATCCCTGTTTGCCAGAATCCTGACAGGATCATACCGCATAATAAATACCACCGACACGCAGCTGGACAGAACAGTCAGCAGAATTCCGATTCCCGCCAGCTGTCCCATAACCACCAGATCGGCTGCCGAGCTTACTTCTGTAATATAATCAACTTCCGCAGTATGAGCAGCACCTTTCATGCCGCCGCGTCCGAAAGCCATTTCCATCTGCTCTGTACTGCTCTCCTGAGCCTCCACCTGTGATTCCAGCAGCGAATTGGTAACCGGTACCGATACAGCTGCACCCGCACTTCCGCCGATGATAATGGCCAGCGCCGTCACTGCAAACACTTCAATGACAAACTGAAGGGCAACCTTCCACTTTTTCATACCGATGGCCGTGAGAACGCCCACCTCATATTTCCGCTCCCTGATGCTGAACAGATTCAGAACGACCAGGATCACACCTCCGATGATCAGCACAACCAGCAGAAAATACGAAGCAAATTTACTCAGATTTTCCAGCGGCACCATACTGGTTTCATAGGAAGTGACATCGGATGAGGATACGGAATACTCTTCGGGAAGCCCCAGTGCTCTGGCCTGTGCTTCAAACGCTTCGTAGGAGTCCACATCAGAAAATACATATGTACCGGATATGCTTTCCGTCAACGCCGAACTGCTTTCTTCACCGGTCTCCTCATCCGTTACCGTAACCGCATTTTCCGCAGACTGCGCTGCAATTTCGCCGCACAATGCCGCACTGACGAGGATCCGGTTCACCGAATCGCTGCTGCCGAAACCGCCCTCTCCGGATGAATCATAATAAGTTCCCGCAATTTTAAGCGTATAGGTTTCCTTCTCATTGGCAGGATTGACCAGCGTAATCTCATCTCCTGCTTTCAGATCATTATAAACTGCCAGCTCATCGGAAATCATACATACAAAATCGGTGGTGCCTTCATCAAAAACAGTCCCCGAAGTCACTACTGACGTGCCGTTTATAAAACCGGTCATGGCCGACTCACTGCTGTAACCAATCAGCGTAAAATCAGTTCCGGATCCCATATTGCGGGATTTTCTGTTCATGGAAGAACTCTGTGAGCTGTCATTCCCACTCTCATTTTCAGTCTCACTGTCAGCCGTATCACTGACCGGTTCGAATCCCTCACCTGCATCGAGATACAGCTGGGAATTATAAAAAAACTCCTTCACAGCATCAGCAGTTGCATAAATTTCCAGTTCTTCCAGCGGCAAAGCACCCACATTTCCCATTTTTTCATGGAAACCGGAGCGGTCGAAAGAACCATCCTCCGAACCGGACATCATGGTCCGCACATCAAGATAAACAGATGCCGTAATCTGCAGATTTTCCTCACTTTCCTGTCTCGCCTTTTCCGCCGCTTCCCTGATGGAAAGACCGATACAGGCAGATGCGGCAATCACAACAATAATCACCGCAAATAAAATATTTCTTACGGCGCTTCTCCCTATGGAACGAAGCGAATTTTTCAGAATATACATTTCCAGCCTCCTTTTGGATCATATTTACTGAGTACATAACAGAAGATATTTCTTTTCATAAATTTCCTGTTATATAAAAACAAGCCGCCCGGTTTTCTTTCCCGAACGGCTCTATCATACTATCCAGATTATAATAATTCTGAAACGGTTGTTTAACAATTCTTTAACTGTATCCGTTTTCTGCAGTTATATCTGTTCTACTGGCTTTGTACATGCTTTTCCAGTTGGTGTACATACCTGCTTTTCAGCTGCTATACCTGTTTTCTCAATCGGTATCCTGCGCCCCAGACCGTCTCGATCAGCTGCGGATTGGCCGGATCGTCTTCCAGTTTTTCCCTCAGTCTTCTTATATGTACCGATACGGTGGAGCTGTCCCCAACTGCGTCAAATCCCCATACTTTTTCGTACAGAACTTCTCTGGAAAATACCATATCCGCATTCTGAACCATAAACAGAAGCAGATCGTATTCCTTGTTTTTCAACGCAATCTCCTGCCCTCTTTTCAGCACCCGACGCGCCTTTGTGTCGATCTGCAGACAGCCGATATGACAGCGGTTCTGTTCAATCTTCCCTGCCAGCCTTTCGTACTGGGCCAGATTGGACCGCACTCTGGCAATCAGCTCACCCGGAGAAAAGGGTTTTGTAATGTAATCATCGGCGCCAAGTCCCAGTCCGCGGATTTTATCGGAATCCTCTATCCTGGCGGATATGATCAGAATAGGAATATCCAGATCTTCCCGGAACATCCTGCAAAGCTCAAAACCGTCCATGCCGGGCAGCATCAGATCCAGCAGAATCAAATCGTAAGAATAATCCCTGACCATATTTTTGGCCACAAATCCGTCTCCGGCAATATCTACTTCGAATTTATTAATCTCCAGATAGTCCTTTTCAATGCGTGCAATCGCCGGATCATCCTCCACAATCAGAATTCTGCACATGTTTTTCACCTCATTTATATTCCCTTTATCCTGTTTTCATCGCAGGAAACTGCATGCAGATTGCCAGACCATGGGGCTTTACCTGCTCCGCATGAATCCTGCCATGCATCTTTTCCACCGCTTTTGCCGTAATCGCCAGCCCCAGTCCGCTTCCGCTTCCCGGGTTCTGTCTTGCTGCATCTGTCCGGTAAAATACTTCAAACAGCCTTTCCAGCTGGCCTTCGTCAACACCTGCCCCGTCATCACTGACCCGGAGCCAAATCACATCATCGCCTGTCCGCTTCACTTCCACAAGTACCCGGATATCCCGGCCGGGATTGTGCTTCACGGCATTTTCAACCAGATTCACCATACTGTTGCGAAACAGCAGTTTATCCCCCATAATCACAGCGTCCTCGTCCATCTGACCGTAAATGATCTCAAGATGTTCCATATCCGCAAACAGTTTCGATATTTCGCGCAATTCCCCGGCAATACATAATTTTACCGGATCACAGGGATAGCTGTCCATGTCCATTTTGGAAAAAGTAAACAATTTCTGTACCATATCGGTGATTTCATCTGTCTTCTCATGAACGATTTCCAGATAGCTTCTCTGCATCTCCGGTGTTGCCGCCACGCCGTCCATCAGCCCTTCTACATACGCTTTGATCGATGTCAAAGGGGAACGCAGATCGTGGGATATACCGGCAAGCAGTTCCTTTCTGCTCTGCTCATTCTTCTGCACAGCCGTTATGGAATCCTGCAGTGCCTGTGCCATATGATTGAAATTACTGCACACAGGCTGAAACTCATCTTCATTGTCATAGGAAATACGGTAAGACAGATTGCCTTCCCCCAGTTCCATGGTTCCCTTTTCAAGAATCTCCAGCGGCTCCATGATCCGGTTCAGCACAAAGCGGGTCATCAGACGATTGGTCAGCAGCACCGACACAGCAACAGCAAACAGACAGATCACCACAGAACAGATTTTAATCAGCGTATTGTCGCTGTCCTCCGATCTCCAGGAACAAATCGTCACCGGAAAAGTCTTCCCGCCGCCTTCAGCTTCCGTCTCATACTCGGCAACCCGGCTGCGGTCCGGTCTGCCGCCGGTAACCGTTTCCTGAGCTGTATCCTGTCTGTCGGATAAATCAGAATTCCCGGACGAACCGGCGGATGCATCCGAGCTGTCGGACGACTCAAAATCCCTGACAGCCCCGTTCCTCAGATTTCGCTGACTGTTTCGCCCGAAGGATGCAATCACTTCCGTCCTCTCCTCGTTATACAGAAGAATCCACAGATTCTGCTCCGTCAGATATGATTCCAGTTCCGAAAGCTTGATATCACCGTCCAGCACACCTTCCAGCAGTTCCCTGGCCTGATCACGGACCGGCTCCATCTGCCGGTTGTACCGGTTTTCCGAATCAACCACATTGGTTATGATCTGTCTGGCTGCATAAATACACACCACCGAAATAATCAGTGCAAGGAACAGTGAAATGCATGTAACCAGAATATTCGATAACTGCAGCCTTTTTTTAATCGTCATGGCAATTAATATCTTCCCATATGGATGCGTTCCGGTTCGTATTTATCCTTCGGTTCGTTTTCACCGGCGGGATAACCGGCAGCAATCACCGCAAAGGGAATGATCTCTTCAGGCAATGAAAAATACTGTTTCAGTTTCCCGCATCGTTCCATATCCGGGTAAATGCCCATCCAGACACCGCCCAGTCCCTGCTCAACCAGCTCCAGCAGGATATTCTCCGCGCAGGCCCCCATATCCTGCTGCCACCATTCATCCAGCTTTTCCACCCGCTTTTTATTAACCAGCAGAACAATATTAACCGCAGCCTTCGCAGATGGTTTCGCATAGGGACTCATCTGCGCAATCGCTTCCGAATCCTTTCTGTCGGTTATCACAAGAAACTCCCAGGGCCGCAGATCGCAGGCAGAGGGAGCGAGCATACCCGCCCGCAAAACACGGTTCAGCTTCTCCTCCTCCACAGGACGATCCTGAAATTTCCTCACACTTGTTCGTTTATCAATACTGTTCATATGTTTCTCCTTTCCTGTGCTGTCACACACTATCCCAGCTTTTATCTTAGATAATCCGCCCCGACAGATGATCGATTTCATGCTGGCAGATCTGAGCCGTCCACCCGGACAGCTTTTTCCTCTGCTTCTTCCATGAAAAATCATAATACTCTACTTCTATATTCTCATATCGAGTCGTTTTTCTCACGCCATCCAGCGACAGACACCCCTCCTCCGTCTCATAAGGAGTGTCCTTCTTCCTGATCACCGGATTGAACATGACGACATCCGCCATGCCCATACTTACAATAATGATATTTTTCCTGACACCAATCATATTGGCAGCCATACCGACACAGCGATCCCGGTTGGCTCTCAGTGTATCCTGCAGATCCCTTCCCACCGGAAGATCCGTTTTCGTGGCAGGCTCGGATTTCTGCCCCAGAAAAAATAGATCCCTGACAATTTCCCTGACCATTACGCTTCCTTTCCCTGTTTATCAGCAGTTATCAATTCGTAACTGTTCAGCTGCTGAACAGTTACGAATCGTTACTCAAAATCATATCTTAATACAGAACAGTTTCTTACTCCGAATTTTGCATATTCCTCATTGGTCATCTCGCAAAAATACGACTGAACCACCCTGGCAATGCCGTTATGCGCCACCAGAATATATGTTTTATGATCTGATTCCGCCCTGATTTCATCCAGAAGATTGTAAATTCTCTGGGCCAGATGAAGCATCGATTCTCCACCTTCATACCTGCAGGCAAACTGCTCCTTTGCTTTCACAAACTCCTCACCATTGCGGGCAGTTGCCTCATATTTACCGAAATTCTGCTCTCTGAGTCGCTCCTCCGCTCTGGCGGGAATCCCTGTAATCTCGGAAATATGCCGCGCCGTCTCAGCAGCCCTCACCAGCGGAGAATAGAGAATCTCATCTGCATGAATCCCCTCCTCCAGAATCTTCTTTCCTGTCTCGATGGCCTGCTGATGCCCCAGCACAGTCAGCTCAATATCCGTGGAACCACAGATTTTGTTCTCCACATTCCAGACAGTCTGTCCATGTCTTACAAAGTAAAAATGTCCCATCGTGTAACTCCATAATGTTCTGTTGTTTTTCTGTTTATTATAAAACCTTGTTCGTATCAAGTAAAGTAACAGATTGGACGGTAACCAAAAAAAGAACCGGATGTTTCCACCCGGTTCCCGCCCGTCTGTCTCATTCTGCCATATGTGATCTGCCATCCTATGCTGAAAGCCCTGAATGTATACAGCCCTGCTGCATGCAGCAGGCACAGTTCCTGCCCGTGATACCCTTTTCCTTCATAATGAGGAAAAGCTCTACCCTGGCTCCCCGAAAACCGCTGCAAAGCTGACTGTAACCGGGAATACTGATCTGAAAAACTGCAAAGCCGTATCTTCCTGAATTCGGAAAACTGCCGAAATGTGTACTCTCACACGTATGAATGATGCGTTCTTTTCGATCACGAACCACACAGCACACTTCCGGTTCCAGATTCTCAGACAGTTCGGGTCTGCCTCTGGCAACCATCTCACCGGTTCCTGCCAGTTCGCCGGTTACCGTATCCAGTCTTAAATAAACATTCTCGATTCTGATCCTTACCGATTCCGGATTATAAATTCTTGGAACAACCTCCTTCATCATACTTATCCCTCACTTTCACATAAATCATTTCCGTAAGCAGCTCCTGCTGCTTTTTGCGGAACACATTCTGAGAGTTACCGGTTTAAAAAGAAAAGAATTGCGAACCGAAAGTTGCTCTTTAAGGAAAACTGTGATATAATTTTCTTGCGATTTAATGAGTCAAACTTTCTGATTCATTCAATAGGGAGATATATCTGCCAATATATCTCCTTATTTTCTTTATCTTCTTAATATGTATCATAACCGATTTTCAGTTTACAGTAAATGGACAATACAACTGTATTTTCTTAGTTTTTTTGTGCATTTTATCGTATTCTAATGTATATATACATACTATAATTAGTATATATCTTAATCTTCTCATTTTGTCAATATTTTTTATCGATAAATCAAATATTTTATCCGTTGTTTTTTTACATTTTATATGCTATCATTCTATTAACGAATATTCTTTAAATTACTTTTATTGCTAAATAAGAATACTATTTCTTGATAGAAATATTCTTATTTAGATATATTCTAAACAGTAATTTCAATGAGAAATATTCCCTGTTCAGGAGACAGCAGGCACTCATCCGGAGGTAACACATATGGGACGCAAACGAAAAGACGAACAAAATGACTCGGTACAGGCTTATACTGAACTGGTTACCGGCAAGATTATCCGGTACATGGAGCAGAATTCCATTACACAAAAAGCAATGGCAGAAAGATGTCATTTTTCCCAGAGTACTTTATCCAAAATACTGAGAGGTGACATCACTCTGACACTTCCGAATCTCCTCACCATTGCAGAAGCAATGAAGATCGATCCCGGTGAACTGGCTTCCTTTGAGGAAAATACATTTGAGAATGAACCCCCAAAAAAGCAGTCCCGCCGGAAAAAAAATGCGGACGCACCCAAAGCATTGATCAAAGATCCTGATTCTCATTATTTCAAAGGCATTCTTGGAACCTATTATTTTTACTGCAAACCCACTATTTCCAGTGAACAGAACCTTTTCCTGAAAGGCAGATTCCGTCTGGAAAAAGCCAAAGCACCGGAAAATTACTGTAAAGCCATTCTGGAACTGAACACAGGGAAATACGATGATCTGAACCGGCCCATTCAGAAAATATATGAAGGCAGCATGGTGATTTCCGAACTGATGTATTCCTGTACAGCAATCATGTGTTCAGAAAAATATGCTGATTTCTGCTGCCTCAATTTTACCCATACTTTCCTGAACGACCAGAAACTTCTCTGCCGTCTGGCGGCCTGCCTGACCACCAGCGCAGGCATCAGCTCCAGCCGCAGACCAGTCATGCTGAAATGCATTCTCAGCAGAGAGCCGCTGGATGATGATGACTTGAAAAAACTGGAAGGGCAGCTGAACATGAACTCTGCTGTCATCCGCATTTTAAAAGACGATTTTGAAAAATATATTGTCCCGGCCTTTGAATCGCCCGACGAACTGACACATCTGAAAGAAAGCGCAGTACAAGAAACTGTTTACACCTGGTCGGAAGATACATTGCGGGGAGATGGAAAGAAATATCCCATTACAGGTAAAATGGCCGTTATCAACCTTCTGCGCCGTCATTCCATCAGCGAGCCTTACATCAAAGTATCTGCAAAAGGTGATGAATTTCTGTTTTCCTATATTGAAGAAAAGAAGCGGAAAATATTCCAGAAATCCGCAAAAAATGAAAAGAATGAAACCTTCAGATAAAACAGGATCTGAAAAAACACGGGCGCCCGCCGGGCACACCCGCAAAAACGGTGCAGCCTTCACAGCCGCACCGTTTTTAACACCCGCTTTTTAATCTGTTTTTTAATCCATGTACCCGGCAAATCTCAGCCTCATCTGATACCAGGTGACACCTCCGTGAACCGATTCCGATACACCTTCATTCACAAACCCGAATTTCGCATAATAGTGAACCAGTTTATCCTTGCAGGTCAGTACCAGTCCTTCCCGTCCCTGTGCCTCTGCATCTCTGATGGCCTGCTCAATCAGCATGGCCGCACAGCCTTTTCTCCGGTAAGAAGGAATTGTATTCACACCGAATATCATCTGCCATTTCCCCTCCGGGTTGTGCATATCCGCATTTTCATACATTTCATCCGTCAGATCCGGCAGATCCGTTACCATTCCGTTGACAAATCCCACCAGCGTTTCCCCATCGTACAGCAGCCAGAAATAATCCGGATATACTGCCAGCCGGTCTGCAAATGCTTTCTCATCGGCAGCCTCCGCAGCCGGGAAACATTCCGCTTCCACTGCTGTTATTGCTGCCAGATCGTCTTTTGTCGCTTTTCTGATATTCATTTTACACTCCTCAATCCCAGTATGTATTTCAGTATGCCGCCCGTACCAATTGCCGGCCGGTCAGACTCCTGCCCATTATTGTTTCTATTTTTGGTATTGTTTCTGCATTTACTGCTTTTTGTCTCCGTCCAGCATGATTCTTACAATTTCCTTATCCGTCTGCCGCATGCCGTCTCTGCCCAGACGTCCGATGTTCCGGATCGTCGCTTCAACGCCGTTATTGACAATGCCGTCTCCGCATTTAAATTCCTGATGATTCATGTACATATGATATCCCAGAATGCCGGCCTCGACGCTGGAAGCGATTTTGGCAGCACAGGAGGGTTTTGCCCCGTCGCAGATAATACCGGAAACGATTGCAAGAGAATTGACCAGCGTATGCGCGATCTCATTATAACCGCCTCCCTGCAGATATGCAATACCGCATCCCGCAGCACAGCCTGCACTGACCGCTCCGCAGTATGCGGAAAGTCTTCCGATTCCCGTTTTTTCATGAACCGCGATCAGATTGGAGATCACCAGAGCCCGGTAAAGCTTTTCTTTTGAAACGGACAGTTCCTTTGCGTATTCGATCACGGGAACAGAGACGGTAATCCCCTGATTGCCGCTTCCCGAATTGATTACAACCGGCATTTCGCACCCGCTCATGCGGGCATCCGAACCGGCTGCTGCTTTGGCAATGGCGCGGTTCCTCACACCGTGTCCGTAAAATTTCAGATAGGTGGAACCGATGTTGGCACCGTAATCACCCAGAAGTCCTTCCTCCGCAATCAGTGTATTATACTGAATCTGGGGATCAAGAACCGTTTTTACATCCGCAATATCACAGGTATCAGCAAATTCAATGATATCTTTTATGTTGAGCAGCGTTTTATCCGCCAGACCGATTTCTCTGTCTGCATCCTTTTCACTTTCCTGATCTGCAGCAGCTTCTGCTTTCTTCATTTCCTGCTGCTTCTGCAGTTCCGCATCGTATAAAACCTCTCCGTTTTTCTCCATATACACGATGTTGGTGTGATACTGGCAGATCCGTACTTTGGACGACTGTTCCTTACAGAACAGCTCAACGATAATATCGAAAATCATACCGTTATCCACTGCTTTTACGCCGATCGGCACTGTCTCCAGAAAACGTTTCATATCCTTCTTCTGATCCGCAGTTACCTCGGAAATCACTTCCAGAAGCCGGTCCGCCTGACCGCCCACAATACCGGCGGCTGCAGCAGCCTCAATTCCCTTCAGGCCGTCTGTATTGGGAACCACCACACTTTTAACATTTTTAATAATATTATCGCTGACTCCGATTTCCACCCGGTCCGGCAGTTCTCCGAGGATTGCTTCTGCTTTCGCTGCCGCATAGGCAATTGCAATGGGTTCCGTACATCCCATGGCAGGAACCAGCTCTTCCTTTAAAATCTGCAGATATGTTCTGTATCTTTTATCTGTTTTCTCCACTTTAATCCCCTCTCTCTTCTTCCGCTGAACTGCAGCGGATATTTGTAATTCTCTTTGGGAATCTGTTATTTCTTTTCCAGAATCTCAACAATTGTCTTTTCCGTTCCCACCATGCCGGGCGATGCGATCATTCCCATATTCCGCATGGTTTCTTCCGGTGTATTTCCATTGATGCCGTGTACATTGTAAATATAAACTCCATGCATCGCCATATCCACGGCTTTATAAGCTGCATCCACTGCAACAACACCCTTCATGGTACAGCCCTGATTTCCGCCGTCACAGATCATGCCGGTTATGCTGCTGGCCATATTATTGATGGTTTTTGTCATAACATCCGTATTTCCGCCGCGCAGGCTGACCAGTCCGCATGCCATACCTGTTCCGGCAGCAATGGCGCAGCCACAGAAGGCAGATAATTTTCCTGAATATTCTTTAATGTACATACAGATCAGATAACTGAGAGCAGTCGCCCGCAGCAGAGCTTCCTCCGTATATCCGTTTACCTTGTACGCAGCATAAAGCGGCATGGTTGCAATGATGCCATGTGCTCCCGAACCGGTTATACTCATGGCCGGCCTGGAAAGACCGATCACCCTTGCCTCAATGGCAGCGTTACAGAACAGAGAGGCTGTCTTCTGCTCATCATCAGACACCAGCTTTCCTCCGTTTGCCGCCAGCAGATAGGGCGCATACGTTGTTTTGGTGCTGCCGATTCCTTCCATCAGAAGTTCTTCGTTCATCCTGAAAGCTTCCCGGATAAATGAAATTTCTTCGACAGGAACCGTTCTTGTATATTCATAAATCTGCTCAAGAGTATACTGATGGATCAGAGGACCTTCCGTTTCCTGTGTTTCCTCTTCACATTCTTTTTCAAATACCGTTTTGCCGTTTTCCGTGATTTTTACAATATTCGTGTGTGCGTCACGAATCGTCACCACCGCTTCCGAAGCTTCTCCGACCACTCTTGCTTCTATGTAAATGCGGCTGGTGATCTCACTCATGCTGACAGAAATCTGTCCTCTCTCCACCATCTGCCGCGCCTTTTCCTTATCCTCTTCGGATATGCCGTCAAGACACTCCAGCCCTTTTCGCGGATCTGCGGCAACAGCTCCCAGGGCAGCTGCGTGATAATTTCCCACTTCACTGATACCGGGAATCCCGCAGGTAAATGCATTTTTAAACATGCCGCTGTTGAGTCGGAGAAAAACCTGCTCAACAGCTCCTTTCATATGGGTTCTGGCTGTTGAAACAGCAAATGCAATTGCTCCGGGCTCTGTCACTCCCAAAGCAGGTTTCATATCATCTTCAATTAACCGGGTAAGTTTATTCATGATTTTTTCCTCCTTACAGCTTCAGCATTTTTACGTATTTACCGGCTGTAAAACCCGCTTCAATTTCCTGACCTGCTGTGTTATACTTTATGAAAATGATTTCATATACCTGAAGTCAGTTTTCCCCGCTTCCTGCCCAAGACCCGCTTCCTGCCCAAGACGGAAAACAGACTTCTACAGAAAAGACAGGGGATATACTTATGGATTTTACAGTAAAAACAGAACAAAAACAAACAGTTTCTTACAAAACAGTTCAATCTTCCACGATTCTCCAGATGACCTCCGTTCAGCTGGAACAGTATCTGAACGAACAGGTTACAGAAAATCCGGTTCTGGAACTGACCCCGGCTCAGTCTGATGTGCACAAGCCCGCATCTTCTGAGACATACGACTGGATCAGTTCCCATGACGAACAGAACCGATATCTTTATCAGCATCTGGAATCCCGTGATAATGAATTCCCGGAATGGAATTTTCGCCAGCAGACCGCCGAAACCCTTTCCCAACACCTGTGGAATCAGCTGCTTACCCGATCCTGTCCCATGGAACAGGAGGAGGCTCTGCATTTTCTGCTGGACAGCCTTGATGAAAACGGATATTTCACAGATTCCCTTGAAGAATTCGCTCTGCGCTTCGATCTGAACTCCGAACAGGCTCAGGGGCTTTTATCTCTGGTGCAGAGTCTGGAACCTGCCGGAGTGGGGGCACGCAGCCTGGAAGAATGCCTCTGCCTTCAGCTTGACCGGTCAGGACAGCTGACACCGGAACTGCGGGATTTCATACATGCAAATCTGACCCAGATTGCTAAAAATCAGTTGTCCGCCATTTCCCGCTCCGGGAAAATTCCCATGAACACGGTAAAAAAATGGTGTGAAATGATTCGACTGCTAGACCCCAGACCCGGACTTCCCTATGCTCATTCCCGACAGCCTGATTATATTATTCCTGATGTGGTGGTAACAGTTGATCACCATCATATCGACGTTGCTCTGAATGAATCCCTGTATCCTGACATCAGCATCAGCAATTATTATCTGAAGCTGTATCAGGAATCCTCCGACCAGGAGGTTCACAGTTATCTGCAGCAGAAGATCCAGCAGGCAGAGTGGCTTCGGCAATGTGTACAGCAGCGCAGTGCGACGCTGCTTTCCGTGGCTAAAGCAATTCAGATGATGCAGCAGGAATTCTTCGTTTCAGGTCCCGACCATCTGAAACCCCTGAAGCAGTCCGACGTTGCTTCGCTTCTCGGTATCCATGTTTCCACCGTAAGCAGAGCCTGCAGCAACAAATATCTCCAGTGTTCCTGGGGAACCTTTCCTCTGAACGCATTCTTCATAAAAGCTGCTCCCTCTTCACAGGACGATTCCGCTGCGGATACTTCCACGGTACCGGACGTGCAGAAAGCCCTCATCAGCCTGATCGAACAGGAAGATAAATCAAAACCCTGCAGCGACCGGGTTCTGTCTGAACTTCTGAGTGCACAGGGATTCTGCGTTTCCCGCCGTACGGTAACCAAATACCGGGAGGCACTTTCCATTCCGGGCACATCGGGCCGCAGAAAATATTAATATGTCCTGCATCGGCTGCCGGCCTGCAGATCAGAGATCTGAAGGCCGCAGGCATTTTTTCAGAACTTCCGTTTCAGAATTTCTACTTCAGAACTTCGTTGATATCCAGAGTAACCGAGCCGTCCTCACATACGAAACAGGGAACGCCCAGACGTTCTTTTCCCCGGATTTCCGCATAAACATCGCTGGTATCTCTCAGCATCAGATAGGACATCAGATCTGCATGGCAGGACAGGATATCCTTAAAACTGATTTCTGCTCCTGCTGCTGACAGCTGATTCAATGCATATAATGTATCAGGACAAAGATGACTTCCAATTACAGTAACTTTCATGATTTGATTCCTTTCTTTATACAATTTAATTTTTCATGATACAATTTAATTTTTTATGCAATTTAATGCAAATCCCTGTTTTCTAAAACCGGTTTTCCCGGGAAAACCATGTACTGAATACTGACCCGTTATTTTACGGCAATTGCTTCAATTTCACATAAAGCACCCTTGGGCAGAGTTTTTACTGCCACACAGCTGCGTGCGGGATTTGATGTAAAATATCCGGCATAAACTTCATTGAACGCTGCAAAATCCGCCATATCCGCCAGAAAACAGGTTGTTTTAAATACCTTATCAAATCCGCTTCCTGCCGCTTCCAGGATTGCTCCCACATTTTCGCAGCTCTGCTTTGCCTGAGCAGTGATTCCTTCCGGCATCTCACCACTTCCGGCATTTACCGGAAGCTGACCGGAGGTATAGATTACTCCATTCACTTCGTATCCCTGTGAGTAGGGGCCGATTGCCCCGGGTGCTTTCTCTGTGTTTAAAATCTTCATTTCAGGTTCCTCCTTGTGGTTTTCATTTTGTAAATTTTACGCTGGAATTATTGTTTCTGTTGTTCTTTCCGCATTACCGGTTATGCATTTTTCTCTGCTTTTTTCATGATCCAGTCTTTTCCTTCTACCAGACGGGTAATGATCATGGATGCAATGGTATCGCCGGATGCATTCAGGCAGGTTGCCATGGGGTCTACCAGGAAACCGATGGTGGCAATCAGCGGGAATGCTTCTCCGGGAAAGCCGAACAGGCTGACAATCAGCATTTCACCTACCAGTCCGCCGCCCGGTGCTCCTGACAGTACAAACGCGCTTAATACAGCAACTACGATGGACATCGCGTAAGTTCCCGCTCCTGTATAGGGCATCTGGAAAACACCGAACAGGAATGCGATCTTTGTGATACTGGAAAGCACGGAACCATCCATATGCATGGTTGCGCCCATGGGCAGTACGATCTTGCTGATATCTTCCGGTACGCCGATTTCATTGCAGGCTTCCATATTGGTAGGCAGCGTAGCTACGGAGCTCTGTGTCGCAAAAGCTGTAACCGCGGGGCTGAAAATGTTTTTCACCATCCTCTTCACGCCTTCTTTTCCGCCTGCAAAATAAGCGTACAGCGGGAAGAATACAAATGCGTATGCCAGACACATCGGGTAGTAAACCAGCATGGTCCTTCCGTAATCCCCGATCAGCTGAGGACCGAATTCGCCCACCAGATTTGCAAAATATGCACCCAGTCCGATGGGAGCCAGCTTCATGATCATGTCAACCATTTTCATGATGATTTTATTCATGTTGCCCAGCAGACGGCCGGCAGGGCTTTCCTCACCGCCGCAGGCTGCCACTGCGATACCTGTCATAATGGAAAATACAATCAGCGGAAGCATGTTTTTCCTGCTCAGCAGACCGCTGAAATCATCAACTGTCAGAGTCCCTACAATCATGGAACTGATGCTTGCTGTCTCTTCCATTTCAGCACTTCCCATGGTAATGGAAGTATTGGCTGCCGGAGGCCAGACATTTACCACAACCAGCACCACTATCGCAGCGAAGATACCGGTTACAACAAAAACCAGTACCATACTTCCAAGAATTTTACCAAGCCGCTTCATATTCAGCATGCTTCCCACCGCACTGGTAATCGATACAAATACCATAGGCACTACGATGGTAAACATCAGGTTGATAAAAATATCACCCAGCGGTTCCAGAATGGTTGCCTTTTCTCCAAAAATCAGACCGATAACCGCTCCTGTAAAAATACCCGCCAGTAAAATCAGCGGAAAACGATAACTTTCCCATATTTTCTTTCTATCCATTTTTCTTCCTCCGTATTTTTTATGTTTTGCTTTTCCCCTTTTGTTTTCCGGTCATACCTGCTTTCCTTTTATGCAGGTTTAACTGTAATAACCGGACTTTACAGCAGCTTTTTTATGCCAGTCTGTCCACTGCGTCCTTCAGCTGTTTCAGCGCTTTTTCCAGTACCGCGCGGGGGCAGGCTGCATTCAAACGCATGAAACCGCTCAGACTGCGGCCGAAGGTATAGCCTTCATTCAGACCGATTTTTGCATCTTCAATCATGAAGCGGCGCAGTTCTTCATTATCCATACCCAGTTCACGGCAGTCCAGCCATACCAGATAGGTAGCATCCGGTACATTGGGCTTCACCTTCGGAATATTGGCTGCACAGTAATCTCTGATAAAATCAAAGTTTCCGGAAAGATATTCCAGCAGCTGCTCCAGCCATTCCTCACCTTCCCGATACGCCGCTTCCATGGCAACCGAGCTGAACGCATTGTTTCTATGTACATCCATGCTTCCCCAGAAGCGGTCAAATGCCTTCTTCATTTCCACATTGGGGAAAATCGTTGTGGACGCCTGAAGACCGGCCAGATTGAAAGTTTTTGTTGCAGACACACAGGTGATCACTTTGTTCGCAATTTCAGGTGAAAGTGATGCGGTGGGCGTATGCTTCTTTCCATGGAAGATCAGATCGGAATGAATCTCATCGGAGATCAGCAGTACATTATTTTCAATGCAGATTTCAGCCATTTTTCTCAATTCTTCCGGTTCCCATACAATACCAAGGGGGTTGTGCGGATTGCAGAGCAGGAACATTTTACATTCCTTTACATTTTTCTCAAAATCGTCAAAATCGATGACCCATCTGCCATCTTTTTCCACCAGCTGATTTTCCACAACAACACGGTCACAGGCCTCTGTAATATCGTAAAATTCCGAGTAAACAGGGGTCTGAATCATGATTTTGTCGCCTTCCCGACTGAAGATCCGAATCAGAGCGGCCATGGCAGGCACTACCCCGAGACTCCAGCTCATCAGAGAGGTTTCCACATCCCAGTTGTTTCTCTTTTTCTCCCATTCCTTTACTGCTTCAAAATAGCTGTCAGGTCTTGAGGTATATCCCCAGATGCCTTCTTCCGCCTTCTTTTTACAGGCGTCAATAATGGGCTGTGCGGTGCGGAAATCCATATCCGCAACCCAGAGAGGGATTACATCAGCGGTACCGAATTTCTGTACGCGCTCATCATATTTCGATGAACGGTTGCTGCTGCGGTCAATGATTTCGTCAAAATTGTACTTCATAAAAATATCATCCTTTCATTTCTTTTTCCGTTTTACGGTTGATACTTATATAAAGTGCAATTACCGTGCCAGATTTTGAAATTCAGGAATTTTTTTTAATAAAAATTTGAAGTGATTAATTTCGCTGCATGATTTTCCGGAAAATATGTGCATTTTTATTCTTTTAGCCGAAAAAATCCAGCTGATTTCCCCCGCCATTCTTTGCACAAAAAATACAACCGGATAGAAAAAGCCAATTTAATCATTAATTGGTTATCTATCCGGTTGCTTTTCTGGTTATTTTGGTTATATATGGTTATAATTGGTCACATGCAGGCATAATTGGTTACAATCAGGTCCCGCTGTAATCCAGCCAGAGTTTTTTTCCCTGCTGAGTAAGCCGATTTCCTCCCCGTCCGGGCCTTTTCACGATCAGCCCCTCTTCTGATAGCTGCTGCAGCAGATCACGGATTCGTTTCTGAGATACCCGAAATCCTCTGTCCTTTGCCTCCTGCAGTATTTTTTCACGACCGATACCGCATCCGCACGCTTCTGCTTTATAAACCTGCTCGATTACAAACCAGTACACGGAATCTGATGCCTTCTTTTCTTTGCCGATATCTTTTCCGTTTTCTTTCCTTATTATTTCTCCGGAAAATTCTGTCGGTTCTTTATGTCTGTCGGTCTGTCCGCCATTCCGGTTTTTCTTATTTTCATCCTGCAGATCATTTTTTCTGCAAAAAACATCATCCTCAGAAAGCATTCTGGACATGGTAGGAGGCAGGTCTGTCATCCCGATAACCGGTTTTCCTATGTAATTGAAATACTCGGCCGCATTATGCAGTTCCCGTATATTGCCCGGCCAGGGATAGTTTTCCAGAAATCTTCCGGTTTCGTCAGCAAGCTCAAATCTGCCGCCCAGCTCCTGTTTGAAATGCTCCAGCAGCTGGAAAATATCCTGTCCCCGTTCACGCAGGGGCGGAAGTACCACAGTCAGGGCATTCAGCCTGTAATATAAATCCCGGCGAAAACTTCCGTCTTCCACTTTTTCTTCCAGATTTTCATTGGTTGCCGCCACGATCCGCACATCTACTTTTACAATACGGCTTCCACCGATGCGCATGACTTCCCGCTCCTGCAGTACGCGAAGCAGTTTCACCTGCATGGAAGTACTCATCCCCTCCACTTCATCGAGAAACAGCGTACCATGATGCGCGAATTCAAAAAGTCCCGGTTTTCCGCCTTTTCTTGCCCCCGTAAACGCACCTTCCTCATAGCCGAACAGTTCACTCTCCAACAGGTTCTCCGGCATGGCAGCCACATTGATGGCGATAAACGGGCCATCTGACCGCCCGGAAGCCTGATGTACGGAATGTGCCATCAATTCCTTACCGGTTCCGGTCTCTCCCACAATCAAAACAGGGCTTTCCGTGGCCGCCATACGTTTCAGGATTTCCTTCGTCCGGCAGATGCTTTCCGAATTGCCGATCACATCATCAAAACAGTATCTGGCACAATGTCCTTTTTTCAGCAGCTGGCTCCGCAGCTCATTCTGCCGGTTCTCCTGCTCATTGAAATACTGAAGCGTGGCAAAAGCCCCGATACACTCCTCTTTCCGCAGAACCGGCATAACCGCAATGGATATATGCGCACCAAACAGCTGTATCACTTTCTCAGGCACTTCCTTCTTTTCTTTCAGCGCACGATAAAATGGAATATACGGAAATACTTCTTCTCCGCGCTTTCCCATCACAAACCGTTCGGAAACTCTGGCAATCTGACACGCCTTTTTATTACAGGCGAAAATCTCTCCCATTTCATTCACTCCGATCAGCCCTTCATTCAGAATCTCCATCAGGATATGAAACTGGCTTTCCTGTCTTCGTGCTCTTGTATACAGCAGATCAAAGCTGTAATGCTTCGATGCAACCGATTTTTCATAATTCAGAAAAGGTTCCGTCTCCAGCAGATGTTCCAGCCCCAGACGCATGGCAATTTCAATCATCATGCTGTAGGTACATGGACGCTGTCCGCAGTCAATAACCGGTTTATCGATCTTCGGGATGTAACGTGTCTCTCCCGGTGTAAATATCATATCAATATCTTCATCCCTCAGCTGCGCTCCCGGATGATACGGGATAAATTTCAGATGATTTACTCCCAGCGCATTCAGCTGGGCAATGGCCTCTCTCGCCATGGTCTCCGTCAGATTCACAAAAAGAATCGATGTACCCTTCGGAATTTTCCAGAGCTGCTCCAGTGTCTTCCAGCGAAATGTCACTTCAACGGACATCACTTCGCTGTCAATGGGCACATGACGCGCCACCTCTTCTGCCGATCCGTAAGCATCCGTAGATATAACAAAAAGATCGGCACGGGGCAGCTTTCCGGTCGCTGAGCCATCGCGAACACTGTATCCCTTTACATCTGCGTAATCACCAAACAGACTTTCAATCTCCTGCGTATAGGAAGCTCCCGCCAACGGGTCCAGAGCTACCAGCGCAATCTTCTTTCTCACTGCAATTCCCCCATCAATCCCCGGCTGAACTGCCGGTTATTTTATCTGCAGAAACGATTCTGTTCAGCCCCTGCCGAACTTCTGCACTCTGTGACTGTATCATACCAGCAAAAAAATATGGCAGTCAACTCCAATTGACTCCATTCCCGCAAAATACTATAATTTTTGTAAATCTATTTGGCGGATACGCCACACCGAGGAAACACGCAGTGTTTTTGAGGTTGGCTCTGAACAGTAACTAATATTTCACACAGGAGGAAACACATATGCCGAATATTATTGAAATAACCGATTTTGAGGATCCGAAGCTGGATGTGTATGCCAGGCTCACGGAGAATCAGCTGATCAACCGTCATGAACCGGAAAAGGGACTTTTTATTGCAGAAAGTCCCAAAGTAATCGAACGGGCGCTGGATGCGGGCTGTGTACCGGTTTCGCTCCTGCTGGAACAAAAACATATTGAAGGGCAGGCAAAGGATATCATTGCCCGCTGCGGTGACGTGCCCGTTTATACAGCCGATTTTGAAGTGCTGGCCAGGCTGACCGGTTTTAAGCTGACCCAGGGAGCCCTGTGCGCCATGCGCCGCCCGTCTCTGCCCGATGTGGAAAGCGTCTGCGCCGGTGCACGCCGTATCGCCGTTCTGGAAAATGTCATGAATCCCACCAACGTGGGGGCAATTTTCCGCTCCGCCGCTGCGCTGAATATGGATGCGGTTCTTCTGACCTCTGCTTGCAGCAATCCCCTGTACCGGCGCGCCATCCGCGTCAGCATGGGCACGGTATTTCAGATTCCGTGGACCTGGCTTGATACGGAAAGAGAACCTGCAGACCACAGTTCAACAGGTATGGAACTGCTGCACCGCCTCGGCTTTAAGACAGCTGCCATGGCATTAAGCGATAATTCCATCCCCATCGATGACCCCCGCCTGATGGCCGAAGAAAAACTGGCTGTCGTTCTGGGCACAGAGGGAGACGGACTGGCTCCCGCCACCATCGCCGGATGCGATTACACGGTGCGCATCCCCATGTCCCACGGTGTGGATTCCCTGAATGTGGCCGCCGCCAGCGCCGTGGCATTCTGGCAGCTGGGAAAATATGGTAAATGATCGTCTCCTGCTGTTAAATCCGTAAATTCAAACAGCAATTCATAAAACAATTCAAAAAGACCGCGTCTTATATTCGCGCGGTCTTAAAATCTATCTGCAAATACTATCTTATCTGTTCGTATCTATCTTCAAGGGGTGCCATTCATCCCCGGTGGCAGTCAATTTCAACTATATTAATCCAGTCCTGCTCATCAGAAACTGATCTGTCTGCAGTTCATCTCATTAGGAATATAAACTCTGTATCAGTAAGGACTGAACTTTATCCTTCAACTAACAGAGCTTTATCCCTCAATGGAAATATAGTGATTCTCTTCTTCTTTTGCCTTCTGATTCTCCTTCGGCACAGTAAATGTCAGGATACCATTCTCATATTTCGGATGAATATCCTCTTCCGTTACATGCTTTCCTACGAAAAATCTGCGGCTTACGCTTCCGGCAAAACGTTCTTTTCTGATGTAATGATCTTTCTCATCTTTCTGGTCCTGATCCAGTCCCTTTTCAGCGCTGACAGTCAGATAACCCTGCTTCAGCTGCATCCTGATTTCTTCTTTTTTGAAACCGGGCAGATCCATGTCCACCAGATAACCATTATCTGTCTCTCTGACATCGGTCTTCATCAGATTTTGGCTGTTGCTTCCGTATAAGGTTTTGTCGATATCCGGAAAAGCAAAATCTCTCATAAAATCATCAAATAAACTTTCTCTAAAAATACTGGGCATCATCATAAGTCATGTCTCCTTCCCTGGAATAAAAGATTTCATCAGCACGATCGGAGAAACCCGAGGTGTTATTTACATAAACAAAGGATTTGAAATCTGAGAGACCGGAGCTTTTATCTCTTCCGGTTTTCTTATGCTTCTCTCTTTCTTTGTTCTACGTGTAATATAACACGTTTGTTAGCACTCGTCAAGTGTGAGTGCTAACAATTTATGTGAACTTTTTGTGAACTTATGACTGCAGAATTTTTCCTTTAAAAGTAAATGATTTCCACAACTACAGTTACAGCTGACTGACCGAATCCCTGCATCCTGAATTCCCGATTACGGAAGCAGTTCCTTTACCATTCCGGCACCAAATGTTACAGATTCCACATGATTGACTTCTATCTGATACAGTGCATGGGCAGCCAGATGCTCCGCTGCCTGCTCCAGATCTCGGATTCCGCTGGTTTCTGCATAGATTTCCATGATAGCTTCCAGACCATCCTCAGCCAGAATACATTCATTTTCATTCATACCCAGTCTCTTCAGTACCTTCGGAAGTGCGTACTGAGAGAAAATAATCTTCTTTTCTTCCGGAGTGTAATCAGGAATCTCAATCACAGCAAAACGTGACATGAGCGGTGCGCTGATCTGATCCTTATCGTTGGCAGTGGCAATGGGATATACGCCCGATGTGGGAATCATGCATTCCATATAATTATCCGTAAAGCCCAGATTGTCCAGCAGAGTCAGAAGCACATCAGCAGGATTGCCGTTTCCCTTACCGGAAGCAGCCTTATCCAGCTCATTGATAATAAAAACCAGATTGGATTCGCCGGCCATGGAAAATGCTTCCATGATAATACCGGGCTTTGCATTGGCGTAAATTCTGGAACTTCCGGTCAGCTGTTCCGGATCATTGATGGAACTCATATCCAGCGTCGTCCACGGCAGCTTCAGGATACGTGCAACCGCATAGGCAATCTGTGATTTTCCTGTGCCGGCAGGCCCGATCAGCAGAAGGCCATAGGCCGGCAGCGTATGCGTCCGGTTGATCTGAATAATGGTCTCGATGATTCTCTGTTTCACACTTTCCATGCCGTAAAGCTCTTCATCCAGAATCCGGCGGGCCTCTACAGGGTCGATTGCTTCAAAATAATTGCTCTTCCACTGAATATTCATCATAATGGAAAGAGCATGCTGCGCATGGCGGCGTTCCTCCTGTGAAACCTCATGAGAACGAGCCACCGCCAGATTCCTTCTGGCCCAGAGGCGGATATTATCCGGCAGTGTTCTTCCGGCACAGTTGATAAAATCGGAAATGCTCTGAATACTGGTCAGCTTCATGCTGTCGCCGGCTTCTTCCTTATCTTCATCCACAGCTTCCTCAGAAGGAGCATCGCTGGCAAGAAGGCGCTCAATCATATACTGCAGGAAACCGTCCTCCGCAGAAAGCTTTTCGCCGCCGCCAAAACCGATCTCACGGATCTTGTATACAGCATATCCATCCTTCCTCTTCGCACCGGACAAACGCACATTGATGTGATTCTCCCCCAGCCATTTCAGAAGGCTTACAAAACGGGCATCAATCTGCAGAATATCCGCACTGATGGTTGTATTCTTTTCCTTAAATTCAAACGCCGTTCTCTTTGCAGGATTGGTAAACACACCTGAAGTATGATGCTTCAGGTTAATCCCCCTGTTGTCCAGAATCAGAATCGGCTGCTCCGGAGAGGTCGTGGAGGTATTGGTACGGAAAACGGTGTAAGTACATTCTGCAACTCTCTCTTCTCCGGGTAAACTGCTAAAATCAAAAACCGGCATAATAAACTGCTCCTTTTCACATTATAATAAATTGACGCCTCTCAAAGAGAAGCGAAAAATGGTTTCAAAATAATCAGATGATATTGAGGACAAAAAGACCTGCCTCCATGGTACAAACGGAATTCCCCGCGTTACAGCAAATCACCGGCATTTTTGCCAGTGAAGACGATTACCAGTGTATCACAAAACAATCTTCCGTACAATATGGAAAATGCAGTACCCGACAGCCGCTGAATGCAGAAAACAAGCCTGAAGGAGAATGCTTATTACAGCTGCGGCAGCACGCTCTCCTTCTGCACGATTACAGAATTTTCACACCCCGGTGCTCAATGGAAGTGGAAAATACAATCAGCGTTTTCGTACGCCCGAAAACCTGCAGTTCACCGATAAACTGATCCAGTTCTACTGTACTCTGGAACTGCACTTCCAACAGCATGGAATAATCTCCGGTCACGCAGTTGCACTCCACCACATTTTCACAGTTCCGAATATATGGATAAAACTCTTTCTTATCAGAAGGATTAACCTCCAGATTAATAAATGCCTTGATATGATACCCCAGAAGCACAGGATTCACTTCTGCATGAAAACCTGTAATATACCCTTCTTTCATCATATGCTTAATGCGGGCGGATACAGCAGGCGACGTCAGGAATACAGCAGCAGCAATATCTTTAACCGGCGTTCTTGCATCCTTCTGCAAAATGCGGAGAATCTCTTTATCTATGGAATCCAGCTGACTATCTTTCATCTTCTTTCCCACCTTCTATCTTTCATTTCCAATATGGAAACGCTGTAACTTTATTTTGTACAAATCTATCTGGTTCTGAACAATTACTTTATTTTTTTAAGAAATATATACTGATTTATGCAAAATGTAAAGTGAATTTTTAAAAAATATATAGTTTTTTCTCTTTCGCAAAAACTCTTGACATTATTTCCTCTCCTGACCTAATATGTACATGTCCTGAACAGCCGGCACGAGGGATAAGACAAACACAGCAAGAACGCGAAAAGAGGACATACAAATGGCAAAGTTATACGATCCATATGACAATGTAGTGGCAACAATGGAAGAGGCAATGGAAGTAGGGCAGATTGATAAGCGGATGTTTGATATCATTAAAAACCCGCAGAGAGAGACAAAGGTCTATCTGCCTGTTGAAATGGATGATGGAAGTGTAACAGTGTTTGAGGGATACCGTGTACAGCATTCCAATATCCGCGGCCCTTTTAAAGGAGGTATCCGTTTTCACCAGGACTGCAGCTTAAACGAGGTAAAGGCACTGGCAACATGGATGTCCCTGAAATGTGCAGTAGTAAATATTCCTTTCGGAGGCGCCAAAGGCGGAATCAAGGTGGATCCGAAATCACTTTCCCAGAGGGAATTATGTCGGCTCACCAGAAGATATACTTATGCAATCGAACCCATTATCGGTGCAGACACCGACATCCCTGCGCCGGATGTCAATACAAATGCGCAGATTATGGCATGGGTACTTGATACATACAGCATGCTCCATGGAAAACCCTGCCCCGGAGTCGTTACCGGAAAACCGATTGAACTGGGCGGATCCAAAGGCAGAAATTCAGCAACCGGCAGAGGCATCGTCATCAGTACCAGACTTCTTTTAAAAGAATATGGAAAAGAACTGAAAGGTACAAAAATTGCTATCCAGGGAATGGGCAATGTGGGGGGCAATGCCGCCACGATTTTCTCTCACCGGGGAGCTGTAATCGTGGCAGTAAGTGACGTGTCCGGCGGCATTTTCAAAGGAGACGGACTGAACATAGAAGAAATCCAGACCTTCATAAAAGAAGGCAGGCTCCTGAAAGATTACAATGCGGAAGGAGTATGTCATATCACAAACACAGAAGTATTAACCTGCAGCTGTGATGTACTGGTACCGGCAGCTCTTGAAAACCAGATCAATGAAGATGTTGCATCAAAAGTACAGTGTTCCTTTATCGTAGAAGCAGCCAATGGGCCCACAACAAAAGAGGCCGATGAAGTGCTGAAAGAAAGAGGAATTGTCCTCGTTCCCGACATTTTTGCAAACAGCGGCGGCGTGATTGTATCTTATTTCGAATGGGTACAGAATATTCAGGAACTGACCTGGGAACGCGATATGGTAAAAGAAAAGCTGGAAGAAATCCTGACCAGCGCCTTTCATGAAATCATGGAAACATCAAAAACATATAACTGTACGCTCCGTATGGGGGCCTACATTGTAGCGCTGAAACGACTCATCCATACAGAAGAAATCAAGGGCATTTTCCCGTGATAAACACAAAAATCGGGACTCTGACACAGGGAAGAGGGCAGTTTTCACCTGAAACCTGCCCTCTTCTGTCGACTGGTGTATAACCACCATATTTACGAAGCTGATGGTTTGTCTCCTGGGATACGTTGTATTCAGTAATCAGCTGATAGAACATTACCTTAACGCTTCCGTCATAATTCACATCATTTTCGAAGCCTTTACCAGCAGTTCAGCAGATATCCTCTATCTGCTGATGACATTGCCTGTTTCTACATAATTCTTATCATCAAAGATCCTTGCAGGAGCAATGATCTCGCGCGTTGTAGTTGCCTGCAGCTTTTTTCTTATATAACCTTCGTACCCTTTCCGGACACCGGGCTTTCAGCCGCTCTGCTCCCTGCAGAGTTTTTCTTGCACAATATTTTAGCTTTCTTCTACATTGTCTTTATGTTATAATAAACTGGAAAAGGACGATCTAGTTCATTCCATTTTAATCTATCTTACTATTCATTTTTCAAGGGAGTACATATTATGAAAACACTCAAAAAATTTTTTGCAGTATTAATGGCCGCCTTTTTCCTATTATCGGCATGGACTTGCCCTGTCATGGCCAATGAGATGGAAACATCCACACCAGCACCTGAAGCCATCAACCTGACAGAACTCTATATAAACCCACTATATGAGGAAGTTATCGATGGCTCTGATCTGAACATTCCTTCTGAAAACAGTATCTCAGTCTATGAAGCCACCGAATACTATAACTCCGTCAGTGAAGCAGGCGCCGACTTCCGGATACAGATGAAACAGCGCCTGGAAACTATTGAAGTCGGTCTCCTGACAGATGACGCTGAAGATGATACTCTGAAAAGTCTGTCCAGGAGCATTGCCAGCAAGGCCCTGATCCATACCGGTGATCCGACCGAGGGAGATTATCTGCTCTGGCAGTATGGCGGATGGCATTGCAAGATAACCGGTTATTTAGAAAATGACCTCTATTGTATAACCTTTACTTACACAATGACTTACTATACAACAGCTGAACAGGAAGAGGAGCTGAATGTCGTTCTTGCAGATGTGATGAACGAACTGGATCTTGACAACAAAACAGATTATGAAAAAATAAAAAGTATCTATACATATATCTGTGATAATGTCACCTACGATAATAAAAATCTTAATGATGATAATTATACATTAAAATACACAGCCTATGCCGCCCTGATCAATAAAACTGCCGTCTGCCAGGGTTATGCTGTTCTTCTTTACCGCATGACTCTTGAAACAGGAATAGACGCAAGGTTTATTGCCGGCGAGGGCAACGGCAATTCTCACGGATGGAATATCGCCAGGATGGATAACTATTACTATAACCTCGATGCCACATGGGATGCCGGTGAAACAACTTACGACTATTTTCTTCGATGTGAAGATAATTTCCCAGGACATATACGATATGATGACTATACTACAGAAGAATTTAACAGCAGCTACCCAATGGGCACAGAAGACTATCAGCCATCCGAGGACAATCCCCCGACAGAAAATCCATTTACAGATGTAAGCGAAAATGATTACTATTATGATGCTGTCATCTGGGCCTACAAAAATGATATCGTCAATGGAAAAGACGAAAACCATTTTTGTCCTTCAGATCCATGTACCCGTGCACAATCAGCTGCATTTCTCTGGAGAGCCAATAATGAACCTGAGCCTGTAACCACAGAAAATCCATTTAAGGATGTCAATCCTTCTGATTATTATTATAAGGCCGTCTTATGGGCCTATGAAAACGGAATAACAAAAGGAAAAGATGAAACTCATTTTCAACCAAACGGTACAGTCACAAGAAGAGAATTTATAACCTTCCTCTGGCGATCAGCCGGAGAACCTGAACCGGAGATGACAGAAAATCCGTTTGTAGACGTACCTGACGATCAATATTACACAAAAGCTGTTCTCTGGGCCTATGAAAACGGAATAACAAAAGGAAAAGATGAAACTCATTTTCAGCCGGAACGTCAATGTATCCGTGCACAAGTCGTATCTTTCCTTTACAGATTTTTTAATTAAATTTTATGATGTAAGCGTCAAATGAGTTATTTTCAACGCTTATGCACCTTGATAATTA
>JBJELO010000207.1:6904-8808 GCA_051879195.1 Lachnospiraceae bacterium | reverse complement strand
ATACTGTTTACCGCTTCATTTGATGTGAACCAGTTATACAGTCTTGTCTCAAATAACCTGTTGGCAACTCTGATCACACCATTTTCTTCTTTTATAAAGCCGAACATGGAAGCAACGTTAATTTCATAATTGTCCGGATTATAAGGAAATACTGCTCCGGTAAATAAAACCGCATATAATATTTTAACCAGTTCCGGAAAATCGTTCAGTTTTTTGAACATATCGTCAAACAGGGTATCCGGTTCTTTTATAAGCAGCTTCACTGCTTCCAGAAGCCCTTTTTCCGTCCATATCTCCGTTCTGCTGTCGAATTCAGGCATCGTGCAAACTCTTTCATCCAACAGCTGACAGATTCGTGATACAAGATAAGGATAACCGGATGTATAATCATAAATCTGCTCCGCCATATGCGAAATGTCCATACCCGTATTATAATCGGTTTCATACTGTACCAGCATCCCTTTGATATCGGAAACAGAAAAACTCATGTCAACATCAAAATCTGCAGAATCAAATGGTACAAGTACCATTTGATTCCGCGGGCAGTCGCCAGATGAAAATAAATTCTCATCTGGCTCGTTGCTTTCGCGAGCATTCCACGGACTGTTCTGGCGGTGCTGTTCTTCCGGTCTGAGTTTATATTTCAGATTCTTAATATCATAAACACCTGCCAGTATCACAGAACGGAATGTGGGAAAGACTTTTCTGTTAAGATACATATCCCGGAGTTTTGCCAGAAAATCCATAAATACCTGATTATTGGATGCACTGTCCACTTCATCAATGATCAGAACAACAGGAGCTTCGGAGTTTTTGCAAAGCTTCTTCATGTAATTGAACAGAATCCGCAGGCCGGTCTTTCCATTCATACTGCCGCCCGCAATCTCTTCCAGATAATGAATCGCATCGGGGGCCAGTCTGGCCGCTGTATCTGCGCTGCCGGCAATGGCCTGCACAAACAGATCTGCAAAAGCCGGGGCAAATGTATATTCATCCTGAAAATCAGCATTACTCAATCCCTGAAAACTGAGTGAAATCACTGCATAGTCCTGCTTCAGATACTGGTTCAGAGCCCATAACATGGTAGTTTTTCCATATTGTCTGGCTCTGTTTATAACAAAGTACTTCCCATCATCCACCATCTCACGGATTCGCTTCAGTCTTCCATCCAGATTCACCATATAATTCTCATCCGGAAAACATGCTCCTGTTACATTAAACCTTCTGCTCAATTGATCACCCCGATTATTCCGAAAATTTCAGATACTGCTGCAATGTATGATATCTTATATCTATCATATCACAGTTTACAGATGAAAACAACCTTCGCAGCTGCATATTAGTTACTGTTCGGAGCCAGCCTCGAAAACACTGTGTGTTTTCTCCCCCGCAATCACCTTCAGCGCCGCCCCCAGGTCGGGATAAATCCCGGCGCAGAGGATGCGCATCTCCTCTGTGGGGGCGCTGAGGTCGGGGATCATGATGGCGGCACATCCTGCTGCTGCGCCTGCGCGGATTCCGTTGTAGCCGTCCTCGAAGACGTAGCATTCTTCCGGCGCAAGTCCCAGCTGTTCTGCCGCCAGCAGGAAGATATCGGGCGCCGGTTTGCTGTGCTTCAGTTCCGCACCGCTTACTATTGCATCAAAATACTGAAAAACACCTGCGATTTTCAGATTGCTTTCGATCAGGCTCCGACGGGAGCTGCTGGCTACCGCAATACCAAATCCGTGTTCATGAAGCCATGACAGAATTTCTTCACATCCCGGCTTTTTGGGAACCTCCTGTTTCAGCAGTTCCTCCACCTTATCCAGCACATAGCAGATATACGCTTTTGCATCCACTCCCGGATAATAGTGCTCCAGAATCTTTTCCAGATGTTCGCCGCTGGTACCGCATACCGCTTC
>JBJELO010000207.1:0-6804 GCA_051879195.1 Lachnospiraceae bacterium | reverse complement strand
GATCTCCACGATCAGCTGGTAAACCTCTCCCGGTTTATCCATTTTCCGCATTTTTTCAATGTTGCCCTGATCGTTTCCCAGACGGATGATTTCCTTGAACAGGTCAAGATAATCCGCTTCGCCTTTCTGTGAGAAAAAGAACATCAGATAAACGGTTTCCCCATCTTCGAAATGGATCCCGTTTCCGGCTACCAGCAGGCTGAGTCCATCCTCATATACACCCGCTTCCTTGTTGGCATGGGCCAGGGCGATTCCCTTGTTTACGATGATGTAGCTGCCGTATTCCTCCACATTTTCAATGGCTTTCTCCACATAACTGGTGTCAAAATATCCATCCAGGATCAGATCCTCAGCGGTGATGCGCATGGCTTCTCTCCACTCCAGCTCGCGTTTGTCCAGACGGACATATTTCAGCTGCAGCATCTTCATCAAAGCCGATTTTCTGGCCGTCTCCGACTCGATCTGCATCACATTTTCCAGCACCCGTTTCAGCTCCCGGTCCATGTACGCAATCTTACCGCTGTCACCCATATTATACACGTCATAGAGGCGGGATAAAAGAGGATGCTGATCGGAAAGTGCATTTCCCTGGGCCTGATTGCTGCGCAGGATGACGCTCTGAATCTTGTTGATATCCTCAATGGTAAGAACGGGACTCACCACCACCACCGGGAGACTGCATTTCGGTATCGCCACCGTAGAAATGATAAAATCAATCTCCGTCAGGCTTTTTCCGATGGTCCGCACCTGTTCGGTGGTCATGGTACCGATAATATTCAATTTAAAATAATTCTGCACCTGCGCTTCCAGATATTTGCTGGTTGCCATGCTGCCCGGGCAGGAAACGATGACATTGCAGGGACGCATGTTGGCCCGGTTGCGCAGAAGCGCTGCACAGATGTGGATAACGATACTGTCCTTCATGCCGGAATTCATGCGGTAATTCAGATAATTTTCCAGAATATAGTATTTATCCTCCGCTGCCGCTCTCACATCCTCGAACAGTGCTGCCACCTCCGTATCGTTGTCCAGTTCAAATTCAAAGGAACTCCAGTTGCGCATGTTTCTGATATGGGAAATCAGGGATTTAATCAGAAGATCATCGTTCTGAATTCCCATTTTGATATCCCTGCTGATTTCCAGCAGAAAATGGGAAATCACACCGTAAAGTTCGAAATCATTGATGCTTTGAACCTCCGGATGCAGGTTCCGTTTCAGAATTTTCTGCTCAATTACAACAATTTCATTGTTTTTCAGATTCATGCCGGGCATATTACCCGCCACATACTGAATCATTCTGCCAATTACATCCAGCTGGCGCGGCCTGGATGCTTCCGGAATGACTCTTTTTCGTACACTGCCGTGCAGATTCAGCAGCACGAAGATACATACGGCAATTTCAAAGAAAACCTCTTTTGCGAAAAAGACATTATTTTCTTTGGTAAAGCAGTTCATATAATAGAAAATCTGCTCCAGGCGGTACCGAAATCCCGCCTTATTCATCAGAAACTGCACAAAAAAAGCATCTTCACCGGACAAGGTGGGCATCAGCGACATAAACATGTCGATCAGCATGTTTTCCGCGTTTCCTTCCGCACCTTCCAGTTTGATTCCCCGCTTGTTCCTGGCAACAAAGGAAATGCCATATACTTCCAGATATTCACGCACGACCTTGCAGTCATTCACAATCGTGTTCCGCGTGACATACATTTCATCTGCCAGCTGCTGCATGGAATAGTATCCCTCATTCCTGAGCAGTGTAATGACAATATAGAATTTCCTTTCCTCCAGGGACATCTTGTAAAGATACGGATCCATGTCGTAAACACAATCCTGCAGTGCCGGTACCTGCTGCACCTGATTGATACGCAGGGCATGCACATCGGCAGAAACCACGTCACTCATCCCGCAGGCCTGAGTGAAATCCATGATTTCCTCAATGTCATTTCTCAGTGTTTTTTCTGATATTCGATAATCCTCCATCAGCCGCTGCAGACGAAGCTCCTCCTCCGGATGCTTCAGAAGCCGCTGTAATATTTCTGTACTCCTTTTTTTCATGAATCTCACCCTCTGTCCATCAGCTTTTATCAGATAGCACAGTATCCATGCAGGAGGACCCCTCCTCCCGCATGGACCTTTAACCGTTCAGAACCGGAAATATAGTCAGGACCGGCTCCGAAACAACCCTGTATGATTACATTTTATTATTCCAGACTGGCATGTCTGCGGGCCATATCATCATTCGCGCCCTTTTCTTCCTGGCTCATCTTCAGAATGATTGCGTCAAATACAACCAGAAGCATCTGCTCAAACAGGCTTCCCAGAGGCTGTATGCTGGCTTCCGAATTGGAAAATTTAGTTGCTGATTCGATAATGATATCAGGTTTCTGAATTTTTCCAAGACTGGATTCGGGATTGGAAGATATTACCACCAGATCGACACCCTGTTTCACTGCAGACTGTGCGGTCATAACCACGCTGCCGGTTTCACCGGAAGCAGAAGCGATAACCAGAAGATCTCCTTTTTCTACAGAAGGTGTGGTTGTTTCCCCTACTACGTAGGAGTTCAGACCGATCTGCATCAGACGCATGGCAAATGCTTTCAGCATCAGGCCGGAACGTCCCGTACCATACACGAAAATTCTTTTATGGCTTTTGATTTTATCGATGATTGTATCAATATTTTCTACATTCAGCTGGTTGACTGAAGTTTCCAGTTCGTTGACAATAACCTGTGCTACCATATTTCCTCCTATCTGTTCTCTTCAGGGTATAAGAGAACTTTGCCGTAATCTTTGGGATTTGCAATGATCTTGTCAAACATGGCCGGACCTTCACTCAGATTTACCTGATGTGTGATCATATCTGTCAGATCTACTTTGTGGTTTCCGATGTATTCCACAGCATTGGTCCATTCCTTGCCCGGATAAGGTGCGGAAATGGTACACCATGAACCGATTACATTCAGTTCGTTTCTCATGATTCTTTCAAAGTAGAATCTCGGTACCGGTACATCACCGTAAGGGATGCCTACGTATACAACTTCGCCGCCTTTATGGGGAAGGCCGAGAACTCTTGCTGCCGTGAAAGGATTGCCGGCAGATTCGATGGCCAGGTCAACGCCGTTGCCGTATTTTCTGATTTCATCATGGAAATCGATATTGGAAGAATTGATCAGCACGTCAGCACCGAATTTCTTAGCGGTCTGCAGCTGTCCGTCATCGATATCCAGCGCGTAAACCGTCTTTGCGCCGAATGCCTTTGCCCATGCGATGGACATCAGACCGATATTGCCGCATCCTACTACTGCAACTTCGTAACCCATTTTGATATTTGTGCGGTATAATCCATGGATTGCTACGGTTGCGGGCTCAACCAGTGCACCTTCTTCAAAGGTCATGTTGTCTGTCATTTTGATCAGGTTGATTGCGGGCATTTTGATGTATTCAGCAAATGCACCGGGTGCGTATGCGCCAATGGTATTCAGAGATTCACATCTTGCAGGATGACCGCTCTTGCAGTATTCACATTCATGGCACACCAGGTTGGGGCAGCCTACCACATGATCGCCAACCTTCACATTAGTAACGGCTGAGCCAACTTCTTCAACAATACCGGCAAATTCATGTCCCCATACATTTCCGGGCACATAAGGTCCGAGACTTCTGTATCTGGCAATGTCAGATCCGCAGATACCAACCGTTTTTACCTTAACGATCACTTCATCGGGTTTCTCAATTACCGGATTGGGTACGTCTTCATAACGCAGGTCCTGTACACCATAAAATGCTAATGCTTTCATTATAAATTGCCTCCCTTTCTCAAAGCTTCCATATTGTTTGTAATATCCTTAAACAGGTATCCACCTGAAACAAATACATTTGCACCTGCTTCACGGCAGACACGGATGGTCTTGTCATCAATACTTCCGTCTACTTCCAGGTCGATGTCGCGGTCGCCGATCATTTCGTTGACACGGCGGATCTTGTCAACAACCGAGGTCAGGAAATGCTGTCCGCCTTCACCGGGATTAACGGTCATCAGCAGAATCATATCGATATCATCCAGCAGATAGCGGATGGTATCTTCTGAAGTTGCAGGGCTGAGAACAACGCCGGCTTTTACACCGCGTTTGTGGATTTTCTGCATGCAGCTGAGCAGACGTGTGGTGGATTCCTGGTGAATTGTGACGATATCCGCACCGGCATCGATGATACTGTCGATGTGTACTTCCGGGTTGTCGATCATCAGATGCACGTCCAGGGGGGTGTGGGTCATGCTCTTGATCATACGGATATGGTCTGCACCGAACGCCATACGTTCTACAAAATGTCCATCCATTACATCCACATGCAGCAGCTCTGCATGGTTTGCCTCAAGTTCTTCCAGCTGTTCACGGAATTTACCCAGATCAGCAGCAAATACGGAAAGGGAAATTTTTAATTCTCTCATATGTGTTCTCTCCTTTAGCCAATATGTTTCTGTAAATATTCAACAAGTTCATCGTCCGGCAGAGTTCTGCACAGTTCCAGTGCCTCTGAGTCTCCCAGAAATGTCATCATGTTCTGTAAAGCTCCGAGGTGTTCGTTTGGATCTTTGATTGCCATATTGAAAATCATATCGGTCTCAACCGTTTCCTCGTCATCATCCATGCGGCGGAAAGCAACCGGCTGTTCCAGCTTCAGAAAGCAGATACTGTTTTCCACGATGGTATCATCCTTGCAATGGGGGATTGCAGTGGGGATATCCGTGGGCAGCCCTGTGGGGTAGTCCACTTCTCGTTTCAGGCATCCTTCAATGAAACTTTCACTGACCAGACCTGCTTCTACCAGTGCTTTTCCGCAGAGGGTGATTGCTTCTTTATCGCTGGCCGCAGAACCGCGGACGATTACATATTTGTTTTGTGCCATTTTACACACCTCTTTTCCTATCAGCCGCCAATCAGCTTATGTAATATGGATACGATCAGATTACCCGGATTCCATCCGAAGTGGGAAGCGGTAACCATGGAATCGAAAGATACGCCTGTTACGGACATCATCTGGGTTGCTTCCGGTGCGAACATATTGGCAAAGAACAGGGTAGCGAACATGATAATGGTCATGGTAACCAGAGTACGGAATACGTTGCCTTTGCTGGTCAGTACACACATGGGTGCCAGGTAGCATACCTCAGCCAGAATACCCAGAGGGAAGAATCTCATATCGGGAACGAGGAAAGCCAGAAGAACGGTAACGGGGATCATGATCGCGGTACAGGTGATACAGCAGGGATCGCCAAGACCAAGAGCGATATCCATACCGATGTAGATTTCAGCATCCTCACCGAGTTTGCTCTGCATGTATTCATTTGCCTTGCTGCCCAGAGGAGACAGACCTTCCATCATGATACTTACCATACGGGGAATCAGTACCATAACTGCTGCAACACCCATACTGATGGTGCAGAGAGAACCGACGGACTGCTTTGTCAGCAGGGAAAGGAATGCACCTACGAACAGACCGATTACAGCAGGATCGCCAAGCACACCCAGCTTGCTTCCAAGCTTGTCGATACTCAGATCCACTTTGTTCAGACCGGGGATTTTGTCAATGATCTTGTTAAGCAGCTTGCTGATGGGATAAACCCATGCACAGAAAGCCAGTGTGGTACAGGTGGTTCCGTCCAGACCGTAGAACTCACCCCATTCCGGTGCTTCCCACTGTGCGAAGAACAGTGCTACGATAGCGCAGATCAGTGTTACAATGAAGCCGATAACCGCGCTGCCGAACAGCGCGTAGGCCAGAGCGCCGGGAACCAGAAAATGCATGTAATTCCAGATATCTACGTTCAGAACCTTTGTAATTCTGAGACGAACCAGAATCAGATTGATAATAACGATGGCCGGGATGGCAAATACTGCAAATGGTACAGTCCAGGATGCGCCGCCCAGTGCAGCGAATCCGATTTCCAATACGTCGTAACCGGAACCGATTTCTTCGTAATAATCCATAACCGGCTGGATCGTCGTTGTCAGCAGGTTAACTGCCAGACACAGACCCTGAAAACCGATACCAACCAACAGACCGGATTTAATCGCCTGTCCCACTTTCATGCGGAAGAAAATTCCCAGAATGGCAATAACCACGGGGAGCATAACCGCTGCGCCTAAATTGATAAAGCCCTGAAAAAATTCCAGACACATATCTAACATATCATTCACCTCTAAGTTTTTTTCTATTCAGCAGGCCCTTGAAATACCTGCCTGATCTCATTCATGACAATCCGGCACTGCCGAACCGTTCTCTTCATCAACTGTCTGATTTTTAAGCTGTCCAAAGCAGCGACCCGAGCGGAAGGTCTTCTGCCGCTTCGGACAGCAGATTAACTGTCCTACTCTGCCTGAATCTTCTTCAGCAGTGCAGTCAGTTCTGTAACAACTTTTGCTTTGCCGACACCGGATACCAGACCGAATACGCTCATATGAGGCTTGTCGAGAGGTTTGCGGTAGTTTGCAGTTGTCAGAACCAGATCCACCTCAGCCTGCTTTGCAGGAACCTCTGCGATGGTACCCTTCAGAATCTTAACCGGAACACCGGCATCCTGAGCGATCTGTTTTACAGCTTCCTGAGCGATTGTTGATGTAGCAACGCCGCTTCCGCAGGCAACCAGAACTTTTACTTCACTTTTAGCCATTTTCGTTTCCTCCTGATTTCAGTATTTGTATTTCTTTGATATCTTCAAAGCCCTGTGCACTTTGCTTTGTTTTGATGCTCTTATTGTAACAGTTCAATTTCAAACGTTAAAGACCAAATTACTACTATA
>JBJELO010000206.1:0-34971 GCA_051879195.1 Lachnospiraceae bacterium | reverse complement strand
GCGTAGTTACATTTGGGAGGCGTAGTTAGAACATCTACCCGGGAATTCAAGTTAATTCGTTTAAACTGCTCAGGACCAGATCAATACAAATGTCCGGCAATGCAACCGGCTGTTCTTTCGCTTATTGGAGCGTTCCGGTTTCTCCGCATTCTTCCGGACATGCCAGGTCTTACCAGTGAGAAAAGCACCTGCGACACTACCATGGGCACAGTAAATTCCTTACGCTGCGTTCTGAGATATTCCATTTTTTTGCCATTTCTGCGACCGAAAAGGTTCTCATTTACTCTCCTCCGCCATTTGCTCTTCCAATAATTTCTGTAAAGCTTCTTTACTCGGCAAAACAGTTTCATATTTATTTGCGAAAATCTGAACCGTACCTGTCTGCCGATAAAAGCAAATCCTGTACCAAGTTCCAGAAGAAATTGCTGCAAATGATCAATAATTCTGCTTTCCAGTTCACTCTCAGCATATTCCGGTAATTCCGGCAGCCCAAGGAATTCAAGAACATATGGATCCTTCACTGTCTCTTTTGCAGTTTCCGGTTGATGTCCTTCTAAGGCAAGACGATAAACCTTATCTTTGTCAGTGCTTAGAGCCAGCCGCTCATAAAGGGAACTATCATACTGTCTTTTCAGTTCGCTGAGACTCCAGTCATTTTATTTTTTACGGATTCAATCTCATAAAAATGTCGCTCATCCACATTACTGATTCTCATTAATTTCAAATAATGCGACCAGCTTAGGAAAAACTTTCTGCCGGTATCTACTGATGGCAAATTTTCAAATTGGTCAGACAGTGTCTGACCAATTTGGTCTGTTGAATAAACCACATAAAACTGGCGCATCTGTTTCAGATTAGTCACAGAAAAGCCTTTACCGAATTTATCTGTCAAAAACTTTGATAAATCCTGTAACAGTCGTTTTCCATAAGCGGCACGATTTTCTCCTTTCTGTTCTTCCTCTACAATCATTCTTCCGATTTCGTAATAGGCATAAACCATAGAAAGGTTAACAGCCGTTTTTGCATTCTTTCGGGCATTTTCCAAAACAGATGAAACATGATTCAAAAAATCATGGTTGATTGGTTTTAATTCTTTTTTGTCCAATATTGACCCTCCGCAAAGCTATCTGATTTATATGTTTTTCTGAATATAAAGTATATCACATTATCGGCAACAAATACAATTTATAGAATTCACCGCCGCCCTGACCTTCAGCCAGCGCAAATTCGCCCAGGAAGTATTCGTAGATCTCACCGAAGATGTCCAGTTCCACATCGGCAGGAATATCCTTAAAATTCTTCAGGAGCTTTGCTAATACAAGCGCATCATCTTCACTGTTTACGCTGTAATAAATATCTTTTGCTATTCCTTTTTCTGCAGGGATTCCATAATTCGCTTTACAGTGCTGAGAGATTTTCCGGTCTCTGTCACAAGCTCTTTTTGCTTGATAGACGGATTCTTGCAGATTAACTCCAAGACAGCCAGTTCCTCTAAAGTGCATTCCAAAATGTCAAATTGAGACTTTGGAATTTTGGGATATAAAAACAGCCGTAGCTCTGGTGTTGCCCTCACAAAACGGATGGATCTGCCAAATATCTGAAGCAAACCTGGCAAGATATTTCACGCAACGTTTTACAGACAAATCCTCATAAGAAAACTGTTTCTCCATTGCAAAATCATAATCAAGAGTATCCTTGATACTGTTCCACGCTGCGTAGGTAACAGTATCGCCTTTCAGTACCCATTCCTTTTTTGTAATATTATACTGACGAATCTGACCGGCATGGGTAAATACACCTTCAAATAATCTGCGGTGGATTGTCAGCCATTCAGCCGGTGATATGTTCCCTGGCAGTATCTAACAGATAGGCAGAGATTTTCAAGCCATCTACTGCCTGCAAGCCGATTGCAGTCTGCCATGCTTCACTCTTTTCAATTTGACCAAGCTCGCCCTGTTTGATATATTCTTCAAGCTCAAATTGCCAGTTCTTTTCTGCTGACATAGCTGCACCTCGTTTCTTGCTTAATACGCAATCCTAAAATAATCCAAATATGCTTTATATTTATCCTGTGCTGTCAGGCAGGTGTCTGTCAGATAGCCTTTCTCATTATTCCATTCTTTCAATCCACGATAATAGAACATTTTCAGATTGTCCTCGATGATGAACGGAACAATATTATATTTCAGGCACTCTTTAAACATAATCAGTCTACCTACACGACCGTTGCCATCCTGGAACGGGTGGATCCGTTCAAACTTTACATGGAAGTCCAGAATATCTTCAAAAGTCTTTTTTTCCTTGGCGTTGTATTCCGTCAGCAGCGCTTTCATCCTGTCAGCAACTTCTTCCGGAAGGGCAGTATCCATATCGCCGACTTCATTCGGAAGTTTCTTGTAATCACCAACAGCGAACCAGTCCTTTCTGGAATCGCTGGTGCCATTCTTCAAAATCAAATGAAGTTCCTTGATAAACTTCTCCGTCAACGCTGTTTTTGCATTCTCAATGATCATGTCGATACAGCGGAAGTGATTGGCTGTTTCAATCACATCATCCACATTGAGAACTTCATTCTCCACACCGATGGTGTTGGTTTCAAAAATATATCTTGTCTGATCGTGAGTCAGACGGCTACCCTCGATGTGGTTGGAATTGTACGTCAAATCAATCTGTGTCTTGTGGTAAATGCCGCCGGAGTATTTACTTGCCTTTTGCTCTTTCAGAATATCCAACAGAGTAATCGGTTCTTCTTTTCTCTTGTTGGTGCGCTCCGGTTTCTCTGCATTTTCAGGGATGTTCCAGGTCTTGCCGGTAAGGAATGCACCGATCACACGCCCCTGGGCGCAATAATTTCTAACACTGCGTTCTGAAACATTCCACTTTTTTGCTATTTCAGTAACTGAAATGTATCGCATCTGCTATCCTCCGTCATAAATCGAATCAAAAAACTACACTAATCTACTGTATAGTATATTACATCATCGGCAAAAATATCAAGTATTTTCCGTTCTTCTCCTCTTGTTTTTGCCGTCACAGGAAGTTGTTTCCTTGTTTTTTCAAATGTATTAAAAGACCAGACTCCATAAGAAATGAAGTCCAGTCAAGTATTATCTATATACGATTTCTTTCAATCAGAAGCTTATCATCTTTTACCAATCTATCACATCGAAAAATTCTTCCATGTTGCTGCCTTTACGATCAAGCAGTTCCCACGTCACATCTGTTCGACTGATAGCAATTTCAAAATTCCTTTTCTTCACAGAATATGTATTCTTTACAAACTTATCTTTGCCCTGAATCTTCTGAATCAGAACCTGATAAGAACATTCGCCATTATTCAGGCATTCATACACTTCTGTATTCTTCTTAAACTGTTCCAAAGACTGAAATCCAAGGACTGTCTGCAAAAATCTTGTCACTTCCTGCCCCTTATACTCCGGCACATGCAGACAAGCCACATACTCAAAATCCGGATTATTCACAATCAGAAAGTTTGGAATCGTCCCGTTCTTATTCTGCAGTCTGCAATACTCTGCCAACTTAAGAAACTATCTTTTTCTTCGTAATGCTTCATCAGACGATCAGCATCCACGATAATAAATTTTGCCAAACAGTTTGTCTGTGATTCTGTCTTTATTTTCTTTAAGAAGTTACTGTAACCGCCGCCATGCATATTGATCGGCTTCAAAGCAATCTGCACATCCTGGCGTTTTCTCATTTTATCGATATAATTGTATTCTGTATCGCCTTCACAGAATACAACAAATCGTTTTTGTAATTTACGTTCCGGCCTACTCAAATGCTGTACCTCCCAGAATACCTTTCATATAAAGCTCGTAAATCTTAGTCGTTTCATAACGAACTTCCGGAAAATCAGACAATGAATACATTTCCGAAGTCAATCGCTCTCTGTTCTTTGTAACGAAATAAATCTGTTCCTTCATATAGGTCTTTAAGTCCAGATATAGCACATTGTGAGTGGAGAAAATAAACTGGCCATTGTGCTCCGCTCCGTTTACAAACGCAATCACACGATCAGAGAGAATTGGATTTAGCACTCGATCCATTTCATCTGCAAACACAACTTTATTTTCATATACTACACGGAAAATGTGTACTGCCCATGCAAAGAACTCACGAACACCGGTAGAATCCATCTGCAGCTCTCTTCTGAAAATACTTCCGCTTTCATCCTTACGGATAATAATCGTCTTGCTGTATGGTTTTTCCTTATCAAATTCGATACCGCAGATACTATAGTCAACCATGCGGAAGATTTCCAAGTATCTTTCATCTTCCAGAATACGCATATCTGCATCCTGCTTGATAACATCATCTGCCATATCAGATGTCAATGATTCCGGATACAACTTTTCAGTCATCCATTCGCTTACTCAATCCGCTTGTTTCTTTTGCACTGGCAATCCAGGAACCATCATCCTGTTTTTCTGCTTTAAACAAACTTGACGCTACCGCATTTCTTTTCTTCAAAGTCTGTAATTCTTCATAGACAATCCCTGACTCATTCAAATGAAGATGGTACACATAGATTTTTCCATTATCCGCTCTAAAGCATAGCTCAAACTTCTGAACAGGATTCTTTTCATCATTCAGGCTTGCCGCATTCACATACGGACGAACAGACTTCACCTGGCTGTTGGTTACAAACAAAGATTTCAAATACTTTAAGCTATTGATAAAGTTAGATTTACCTCCTGCATTTTCACCAACGATCACTGCAGATTTCAGTAAATCAAATCCTTCCGTAGTTTCCACGTAATTATCCGGAAAACGCTTTTTCACCTTTCCTGTTGGTGCACTCATGGAAAATTCACTTTCACAGTTAAATGAACAAAAATTATTAAAACGATAATATATCAGCATACAGCACCTCGCAATTTGCTTATTCGTTTCCTCAGTGCGGCGTATCCCTTTTGTACACAATCCTGCCTACACCAACAAGCAGTATCCCAATCAGCACCACCGTATCAACAAACAATACCGCCACCACATTTTCCACCATACCGCAGGTAAAAAGAATCGAAAAAACTTCTGCGGATAATGCAATGAAGCACAGATAATTCGTCAGATATTCTGTCACAATTCCACCGTAAGCATAATGCATCTGCAGTTTGACGCGGATGACCGGTCTCAGCAGATAACGGATCGCAAGGCACACTGCAGGATAAACAAAAATAAACGTTTTATCCACCAGAGAGGATGCCTCTCCATCACTCCACTGTACCGGAATTTCCGATGGCAGTTTCGCATATGACAGAATAGCGATAACCAGACACAATGCCGTTATCGCTGCCCACACGACGAAACTTCCCCAGATATAAAGAAAACTGACAGAATCCAGTTTGAATACAGACCGGTTGTCATCCCAGTAATCCTGCAGTTGTGCTACATACTGCTCTACCCGAAGTTTTTTATAACTTATGTCATCTTCACAAAGCATTTTTTCGCACAGGATTTTCGCTTTCTGTAAATCAGTTATCTGACCTTCCAGCACATTCTGCTGCTTTTCAAGAACTTCGCGTAAAGTGATTTTTTCGGTCATGACATTTCGGATATCCTGAATGGAAATTCCCAATGTTCGCAGGTACGCGATTTTCCTGATATCCTCTATGTCACTTTCCGAATAATCCCGGTAGCCGTTATGTTCATTTCTTGATGGTTCAATGAGTTTCTCTTTTTCGTAAAAACGCACATTGGATCGTGATAACCCGGTATATTCCTCCACTTCTTTAATCGTCATATATCCCGCACCTCTTTCTCTGCTTCTGAATTTTCCTCCAGAATAAGGTATAAACAGGGTTTACAGTCAAGCACAACCTGTAAAATGTTTTACGATTTCTTTTAATTCATCACTGAATCCTTCCGGATTCTCAAAACCGATGACCTCCTGATTAATCAATGCGATCAGGTCGGAAGCCATGTTCTATTGCAAAAAATGAAAGGGCAGCTGAAATGTTCTGAAATTAATTCAGGAAATCTCTCCGGTACTGGGATGGCGTGATCCCTTCTGCTTTTTTAAACGATTTGGTAAATACACGGTAATCTCCATACCCCGACTGTTCCGCTACTTCCGCTACGGAAAGGGAGGTGGAAAGCAGCAGTTTTTTCGCTTTTTCCATACGGATATTGGTAAGGTAGGCCAAAAATCCCACACCGATTTCATTTTTGAAAAGCTGGCTGATATACTGCGGATTCAGGTGAAATTCGTCTGCCAGTACGGAAAGGCTCACTTCCTCTGCCAGATGTTCCTGCACATACCGGGTGATGCCGATGATGGTCCGTTCCTCCTGCTCCTTCGATTCTTCTGCAGCTGTTACCCGCTGTGTGAACAGGGAAATCTTCAGGTTATCGATGCACGTTCCGAATTCTTCATAATTCACCGGCTTTAAAATATAATCGGTAATCTGCATCCGCAAAGCCTGCTGGCAGTAGGAAAAATCATCATAGCCCGATACAATGACAAATGCAATCTGCGGATGTTTGATACGGCTGAGCTGAATGACTTTCAGGCCGTTCATGATGGGAATGTTGATATCCATAATGACAATATCCGGGCAGAGCGTATCAATCTGTGCCAGCGCCTCCATACCGTCAGCAGCCTCTCCTACCACCTGACAGTCATGAGCTTCCCAGTCAAACAGTCTCTTAAATCCCTCGCGAATCATAATTTCATCATCAACCAGCAGTACATTCAGCTTTCTCATCCTGCATCCCCCTTTGTATCTTTATTTCATTCCGCTTCATTTCAATCTTCTTCTTTTACTGGCAGCAGCAGATGGGCCGTTACACCACCTGCGGGATTTTCCGTATAGGAAAGGCCGTATTTCCGGCCGCAGAGCAGCTTGATCCTCTTCTGTACGTTCAGAATGCCGATACTGTTCCCTTCCAGTTTCGGCGCCTGACTGGCATAATCGGAAAGCATCCGGTCAATGCCTTCCTTTTTCCCTTCTCCAAAACCGCTGCCGGTGTCGATGACCTGAATTTCCATACAGCTGTGACCATCTTCATTCTGTACCGTTTTCTGTGCCACAATACGCACCTCGCCCCGGTAGCCCTTATTCTTCAGGCCGTGAAGCAGACTGTTTTCCACGATGGGCTGCAATATGAAATTTGGTACCTGCACACCTCCCAGATTCGGGTCGATATCGTAGGCACATTTAAGCTCCGGATAGCGGTAGCACATCAGCTCCATATAGGCCTCCAGCAGTTCCAGTTCATCGTCCAGCGCCACCATCTGACGGTCCACTTTGACACTGAGCCGGAAAAAATCCACCAGACGCATCAGAAGATCTGCAACTTTTTTATCACCGTTTAACTGAGCCTGAATCCGGATCGTGTCCAGTGTATTATACAGAAAATGCGGGTTAACCTGACTTTTCAGGTACAGCATGGACATCTTCTGTTCCGTCAGCTCCGCCCGAAGGATATCGGGATTCTCCAGTGTCAGATAAAAAGCCAGTGTCATCAGCGTCAGCCCCATACCGCTGATCAGCCAGGTGGGATGAAACGCCTGAAGGAGTGACACACACACCTCAATGACAAATGCAGCACCGATGGCAAATTTCTTTTTCCCATCGATTCGTTTCCAGTCCCGCACCAGCATCCACACACACAGAAAAAGGTAAAAAGCCATACTGACATAACAGACAGCAGCATGGATTCCATCAGAATAATTTCCCTGCTCCGTGACCGCATAATGAACCGGCAGAGTCGCCGCTCCCAATTCCGCCGCTGCCAGATAAATCCTGGCGGCAAGGTCAAACCGCCTCGGTTTGCCCGTTTCTTCCTCCACCAGAATGGCAATATACTGGTAGAACAGGTACACGGCAAGTACCATGGTTCCGATAAAAAACCGGTGCAGAATATTGTTCAGCAGCAGCGGCACCGTATCCAGATGATTCACTGTGTAAATCGTTGCTGCATCAAATACCAGATGCACCAGCATGACAATCAGCAGAACGGAAAACGTTTGGTGCAGCATGGTGTGCTTCCGTCCTGCGGAAAAATAAACATAAGCCACAAAGGCCAGAACAAGAAATAAAGCAATCTCCATTCGCAGCATACATCTTCTCCCCTGACATTCTCTCTTCTGCAGTATTTTCTGTATTTCACGCCTGCAACGTTTCACACCTGCAGCATTTCACACCTGCAGTATTTCATGTATGATTCCTTCATTAAAAAAATATCAGAAATACGGATTCAGCGATAGGCGGACAATACAGATAAATGTGTCATTTTTCTAGTCTTCCGCAAAATTCCACTCTCTCCAGTACCGTTCCTGCCTTTTATTTTATCATATCCGCAGAAAACCGTCAGCAGAAAAAACTGCTAAAGCAGAAGCAGAATATTGTAATAAAATGTCATCAGAACACAGAACAGGATAGAAAACGGCAAAGTTTTGCGGATCAATTTTCCCAGCGATATGTGGAAATATTCTGATGCGACGACCAGGCAGACATGGGTTGGTGATAACTGACTGGCCGCATGGGTAATACACATCAGATATACCATCAGCGGCATACCGCCCGGAATTGCCGAAAATGCCAGCGGCGTTCCCATTGCAATGGCAGCTGTGGAACCGCTGAGCAGTGTTGCAGCGAAGAAGAGGACTGCGAAGATCAGATATCCGGGCAGAGGCAGTTTTTCCATTGCTTCCGGCAGCATTTCCAGCACTCCTGTATAAGTGATAAACTCTTTTAACACAAGCACTAAAAACGTATTGAAAAGAATTTTTTTCTCAAAAGCACTGATAAACATCCGCCGCAGTTCGTTAAATCGGATTCTGTAAACCGGTATCGCTGCAAAAATCGATATCAGAACTGCATACACCACATCCATTCCAAATCCGATGATCAGAACCAGGATCAGAATCAGTGTCCACAGATGACCAAACAGCTGCACTGTCGCCCTGCCTTTCGCATCAGTCCTGGCAGCTCCGGTTTCCCTGGGGATTTTCCTCAGATAGGAAAAATATCCGATCAAAGCCAGTGTAAACACCGGAATCACCATCCCACCCAGAAAAGATGTCAGTTTAACACCGGACAGATTCAGCATTAAAAGCACGGCCGTATAAGTCGGAAGAACACTTTCCGGAATATGTCTGAACCAGCTTGCTGTAAATGCCTGTTCTTCGGGTTCCAGATATCCTTCGGTTCCGTCTTTCACGATATCGCTGCATAAAATCATGGCTGCGGCGGACGGCAGGAGTCCGATAAACAGCGGCGCACCTGCCGTGTTCACCCGCCGGTTATTAAAAATTTCATTCAGATCCTGCTGCGCCAGTTTGATCTGTTTTCGTGATTCCAGAATTCGCTGCAGAAAAGTGATCAGATAAAAAATCAGAAGTACAGAAAAAGAAGACCATTTTATAAATGGCATCAGAACCATTTTCCCACACTGAACAAACGGAATCCCAAACAGGACCGTCATGGTAAGCAATCCTCCGGAAACAGCCTGATACAGCGGTCTCCTGCATGCAAGCAGCACGACTATCACACAAAAAACGACACATAAATAAATGATTTTCACATTATCCCTCCAATCGATATAACTGCCGAACCAGAACCGGCAGATGGCGTAAAAAAACCGGGAGGGCTTCCGGGCCCTCCGCGGCAACTTAAAAACAGATATTTTTATTTTTCAGCAATTGCTTCGATTTCACACAGAACATTTTTCGGCAGAGTTTTTACTGCCACACAGCTCCTGGCAGGATTTGATACAAAAAATCTTCCGTATACTTCATTAAATGCAGCAAAGTCCTTCATATCTGCCAGGAAACAGGTTGTCTTGATAACCCTGTCCAGTCCTGCGCCGCCTGCTTCCAGAACTGCGGCCACATTCCGGCAGCTTTGCTCTGCCTGTGCAGCAATCCCTTCCGGAACCGTACCATCGGAGGGATTGACAGGAAGCTGCCCCGACGTAAATACCATACCATTTGATTCGTATCCCTGTGAATAAGGTCCGATTGCACCGGGAGCCTTTTCTGTTTCAATTACTTTCATGATTTTCATCCTTTCTTTTTTGCATTGTACTGTTTTCTGCTGCTTTGTCTGCTTTCTTATATTTTATCAAACCGGATATAAGACAAATCCCAGCATGACAGCCAGTACCAGACATACAAACCCGTTCAGTACGGTAGAAATAAATATGTATTTATATGCCTGTTTTGCCGTAAATCCGCAGGTATCCATGATTGTAATCAGCATACCGTTATGCGGAAGACAGCTGAATCCTGCAGTCGCGATCGCGACAACTCTGTGCAGCAGTTCCGGATTCACACCCATCTGCAGATACTGTCCCGATAAAAGATCCATTGCCACATCACATCCGCCGCCTCCATTGCCGGTTAGAAGTCCCGCAAAGGAAGATGCAATCCCCAGAAGAATGACCGGATTCAACGGCAGTCCTGCAATTGCTTCCAGTATAATTTCCGCACCTGAACAGGAAAGCACGGCACCGCCGAATCCAACGGAGGCTGCAGTTGTCACCATGGCAGTTCCTACATTTTTAACCCCTTCATTGATGGTCTTCAATTTATTGGGAAGATTTTTCCTTCCGATTACCATGGCAAGAGCAGATGCACACAGAACCGCATAGGACAGATCCATTCCGAAAACGTTGATCAGTACGATGATCAGTACCAGCGGAAGCGCAGAAAGCCAGGGACTGATTCCTGAATCCAGCTGAAAACGGGATATTCTCTCCAGAATCTTCTCATCCGCTTCAAAATGTTCTCCCCTTTTTCTTGCTTTTGCAAATTCACACCGAAAATACAGATACAGAAAAACCATGCATACAACCGAGCAGATCACGCCAATGGGGAAAGCTGCCATGGGGGAAGTTCCTATATACTGCGAAGGAATAATATTGTTCAGCTGCGCACCACCCGGCAGCATGGAAAGGGGAAATGTACAGGAACTTGACATAATGCAGGCCGGAATCAGCTTTCGCGGCAGATCCGCTTTCTGAAAAGTTGCCAGAAAGATCGGATAAACCGTAAATACAATTACAAATACACTGACCCCTCCGAAGGAGAGCAGCGCCGTTGCCAGCATCGCGCCGTATACAGCATTCCGGTCACCGAAAGCTTTCCCGATCATTTTTGAAAAAGAAGCCGCCAGCAGGGTTTCTTCCATGATTTTACCGAACAGTGCATTTGTCACAAATACCATAAAATATTTTGCAATAAATCCGGAAAGAGAAACTGCATAATGATCCATTACCAGTTCAGTGAAACTTATATGATTCGTAACTGCAAGGACCAGTACGCTGACCAGAGTCGCCGGAATCAGGCTGACTTTTTTGTAGATCAGCACCATCAGAAGAACAACCGCAATCAAAACACCTGCAAGATTCATTGTCATCACCTTCCTACTTCACCGTCTCTATATGGCTTCGGTGAAATGTTCTCTCAGCAATTTCGGTTCCTATGCCAGGGAGCTCCGGCACCTGAAAAGCACCGTTCACCGGCTGGTAATCCCGTGTTGTCAGGCCTGTCATCTGAGGCATCACCGTATTCACATTGTATTCATGAATAACAAAGTTGGGAATAGCCGCCTCAAGATGAAGCGAAGCTGCCGTCACAAGAGGACTTCCGCACACATGAATCTGAACGCCCGTTTCATAGAGATACGCCATATCGCATATTTTTTTCACTTCCGTAATGCCGCCGCTGTTTCCGATATCCGGCTGGATCACCTGAATGGCTTCCTTATCAAAGAAACGTTTAAACTGCCATCTGGAATATATTCTTTCGCCGCTGGCAATGGGAAGCCCTGTTTCCCTGTGCACAAAGCTCAGGACATCCTCCTGAGGAGTTGTCGGCTCTTCAAAGTAAAGAATTCCGTATTTTGCTGCCATCCTTCCGAACTGCGAAGCAGACTGCGCATCGGTATAGCAGTGATTTTCCAGAATAATGTCCACATCGGGACCTACTGCTTCTCTGACTGCTGCAATCCTTTCCTCGGCCACTCTCATATATTTCGGACTGAGGAATGCAGTCTGTTCCGATGCCGGATAACGTCCTTCATCTTCCCTGAAAGTGAGGAAATTGAACTTAACTGCGTCAAATCCTTTTTCTACTGCAATCTGTGCCTGTTTTGCATAGTCCTCAGGCGTTCTCGCCGGTTTTCTTTCTTCTCCCCATCCGTTCTGAAGCTGGCTTGCATAAGCTCTCAGACTCTCTCTCTGCTTGCCGCCAAGCAGTCTGTAAAGAGGCATATTGCACACTTTCCCCTTAATATCCCACAGCGCCATATCCAGTGCGCTGATTCCGCCAAATACAATGGGGCCTCCGTTTAATGCAAAGAAACATTTACGGTAAAGCTTCTGCCAGATCACCTCATGATCAAGGGGATTCATCCCTATGATCAGTTCGGCAAGATCTACAAGGATACAATAGGCAGAGCGCGAAATATCACCGTAGCTTAACGCAATTTCGCCGTCACCGTAGACACCTTCATCCGTATAAATTCTGCAGAATGACGGTCTCCATCCATCCTCAACAGGGTCGCTGAAAAGCAGATCAATTTTCGTAATTTTCATATCCATCCTCCTTTTCCTGTTATGCTTCCGATTTATCCTTCATAAGACCAAGCTGTATGGTAATCGCCGTACAGATCAGAAGAAGGAACGGGTAGAACAAATACGGCAGTATTTCCATATAATTGGCATTGGCTGCTTCCTGTACCATCATTCCGGCCGTACCATGAGGTACCAGCATGATTGCCACACATGCCCCGATATCCAGAAGACTGGCCAGCCGTTTCGGTGCAATCTTAAACTTCTCTCCCATCTCTTTTGCTATCGGCGCGGAAATCATAATTGCCATAACGTTATTGAGAATTACACTGGATATAAGAAGAGTCAATGTACATATTACATACTCACAGCTTTTTCTGTCTTTAATGAATCTGGTTACCTTGTCTACCAGCCACTCGATACCTCCATAATAGCGCACCAGACCCACCAGACCGGAAGTCAGCATGGAAAATACCGCCAGCCAGAACATACCTTCAATTCCGGCAGAAACCTGCTGCACCCAGTCCAGAATCGTACAGGCTCCGGTCAGAACCCCGATTACACCGGACAGCCCCAGGCCGATTGCCAGTACAAGGACAACATCCAGACCCGCTACCGCCAGTATCAGAACCGCCACATAGGGAATACATGCCAGAATATTGTAATCACCGGGCGTCACAGCAGAACTTCCTGCATTGATACTCAGCACGGTATACAGAATAACCGTAATAACCGCCGCCGGCAAAGCGATCAGGAAATTCATCCGGAATTTATCCTTCATCTCGGCTCCCACGCCTTTCGTTGCCGTAATCGTTGTATCTGATATCATGGAAAGGTTGTCTCCGAAAAAAGAGCCTCCGATGCAGGCTGCACCACACATGGCCGGATTCAGGCCCGCTCCTTCTGCCAGAGCGAAGGCTACAGGTACCATCGCCGCCAGCGTCCCCATGGAAGTGCCGATGCAGGTAGATATAATGGCACACATAATAAAGATACCCGGTACCAGAAAATGACTGGGAATCAGGGAAACACCCAGATTGACAATTGATTCCTTTCCTCCGGCAGCCGTTGCGCCGCTGGCAAATGCTCCAGCCATCAGAACGATCAGACCCAGCTGCATAACACCGGGACGGCCGGCATTTTCGCAGTAGATTTCCGTTTTTTCGGCAATTGTTTTATCTTTTGCATAGAAAAACAATGCTGCCAGAATCCCTGCCATCATTGCTACATAGCGTGATATGATATTAAAAGGTTTTTCAACCCCCTGTACCAGAAATACTGCGCCGCATCCTACATAAAGCCCCAGAAACAGCAGCAGGGGAAACAGTGCTTTTCCACCATAATTCTTCTCATATCTTTTTTCATTCATAATCGGTTCCTCTTTGCTTTCTTAAGTATTTCTTTTTACTCTCCGTCTTTTGTCTTCTGAATATTTCTTTTACGTTCCGCTTTGTGTCTTCTTTTTATGTTTCACTTTGCTGCTTCCTTTTGTGCTTAGATTTGCTGCTGCAGTTCAAAAGCCTTCTCCAGCTGATCCAGTGCTTTTTCCAGAGTTGCTCTGGGACAGGCAAGATTGAATCGCAGATAGCCTTCTCCGCCTTCTCCGAACCAGCTTCCAAGATCAACGCCGATGTGCGCTTTTTCCAGAATGAATCGTTCGATTTCTTCTGTACTCATCCCGGTTCCTCTGAAATCCACCCACGCCATATAGGTTGCCTCCGGTTTTTTCATCTTCAGCATGGGCAGTCTGGTATCCAGAAATGACTTCATATAATCCATATTGGCATCGATATAGTCGCAGAGTGCCTCAACATAACCATCGCATTTCGTATACGCTGTTGTCAGCGCAGCTGCACCAAACCAGTTGATGTTGAAAATGCGGTTTGCATTCAGTCCCTTTGTGTAGGTCTCCCGCATCTTCTCATCCGGTATAACAGCAAATGCAGTCTGCAGCCCCGCCAGATTAAATGTTTTGCTGGGCGCATAGTAGGTAATGGTATTGTTCTTCCACTCACCTGCAGCTTCATTAACTGCATGGAACTCTCCGCCTTTCATCAGAAGATCGGCATGAATTTCATCAGATATAAGAATCACATGATGATCCGCACATAATTTTGAAAGTCTGCTGATCTCCTCTTTTTTCCAGAGTCGTCCTACCGGATTGTGGGGGCTGCAGAAAATCAGCATTTTATTGCGCGGCTGCTTCACTTTCTCTTCCAGATCTTCAAAATCAATGAACCATTCTCCGTCTTTTTCAATCAGTGGATTGGTTACCAGTGTTCTGCCGTTGCGCTCAGCTGCTTCCATAAAAGGATAATATACCGGAGTCTGCACAATAATTCCGTCTCCCGGTTCTGTCAGACTCTGAATGGCGATATTGAATCCCGGAATCACTCCCGGCGAAAACACAATCCAGTCTCTGGAAATCTCCCAGCGATATCTTCTTTTCACCCAGCTGAGAATTGCGTCATAAAAGCTGTCGTCTCTCTGTATGTACCCATAAGAGCCAAAGCCTGCACGTTCCACAATTGCATCGATTACTTCCCGGGGAGACCTGAAATCCATATCCGCAATCCACATGGGGATCATCTCCTGCCGGCTGTCAATTCCAAACTTTGCATTGCAGCCGTCCCATTTCGTACTTCCGCTTCCCCGACGTTCCTGATACTCGTCAAAATAAGCTTTCGTGTAATTCATTGTTCCTCCTTTTTTTGATTTTGTTCTATAGTTTGGATTCCAAACTTTATTTTCTTAAGAATAGCATTAATAATCAATTTTGTCAATGTGAATTTATGTTTTTTCATGTATTTTCCGCTGTAAATTCGATGCAATTTCTGTTTTTAGTTTTGTATTCAAACTTTAAACAAATTAGATTTTGCTGCTGTTCACTGCTTCTGCAAGACAGATATTTTTCTTTCATCAAATTTACTTTAAACTGTTTTTCATGTATAATAAGCTTATTTCAATTTCCATAGTTAGCGAGGGATTCAAATGGACTTTACCGCCAAAGATATTACTGATATCACTGATATCAACGACAATCTTGATGAGAAGGTTGATATCGTTTTCCGCCATCAGGTTCTGATGACGGCCTACCAGTCAATTCCCAGAGAATACAGCCCCGGATTTTTCATGAGTGAGGTGGAAATTCACATCCTGGGATTTATCTGCAGAAACCCGGGAATTACTGCAAAAGACATCTGCCGGAAAACATACCGTTCCAAGGGAACCATCTCATCCATACTCTCCCATCTGGAAGAAGACGGTTTTATCAGACAGGAGGTAAATGCTGAGAATCAACGGGAACGAAACCTCTTTTTGACTGACAAAGGTCTGTATGTTCATGAAAGACATACAGATTATGACAGACGGACAACTTATGATTATATTCTGAAAGCTTCGGAATTCTGCACCGCCGAAGAAATCAACGGTTTTTTTAAAGTGACTAATTTCAGAAATGAATATTTTGAAAAGGTACTGGAAGAAGAAAGGAAAAAATACGCAGCATATAAAAAGGCACAGAAAAAGACCGGGGAGAAAAGCAACTGAATCCGTCAGAGCCCGCCCATGGCTCACGGATTCAGAAAGAGCCTGCTGTATGGACCACGTCTGTACAGCAGGCTCTTTCTGTCGTGCGTCTGGCAGCGCACGTTTTCATCTGTTCGATTTATCAATAATATTTATCTGTAGATAATCTCGTCTCTTCTCGGTCCGTTGGAAACCATCTTAATCGGTACTTCCAGTTCCTTTTCGATGAATTCCACGTAATTGCGGCATGCTTCCGGAAGATCTTCGTATTTTTTGATTCCTCTGATATCACACTTCCAGCCGGGCAGTACTTTCAGTACCGGTTTTGCCTTTTCAAGAAGGGATGTGGCAGGGAAATCTCTTACCACCTCGCCGTCGATTTCGTAACCGACGCATACGGGAATTTCATCCAGATATCCCAGTACATCGAGAACAGTCAGGACTGCTTCTGTAGTTCCCTGCACACGGCATCCGTAACGGCTTGCCACGCAGTCGAACCAGCCCATTCTTCTGGGGCGTCCTGTGGTTGCACCGAATTCACCGCCATCACCGCCGCGGCGTCTCAGTTCATCTGCTTCCTCACCGAAAATCTCGCTGACAAAAGCACCACCGCCTACTGCGGATGAGTATGCTTTTACAACGGTTGTGATGTTGGTGATCTCATAGGGCGGAATACCTGCTCCCAGTGCGCCGTAAGCTGCCAGTGTATGTGAGGAAGTTACCATGGGATAGATGCCAAAATCGGGATCCTTCAGAGAGCCCAGCTGACCCTCCAGCAGAATGTTCCTGCCTTCCTTCAGCGCTTCATGTAAGTATAAGGATACATCACATACGTAAGGCGCTACCATATCACGGTACTGATGCAGTGTCTCCATCAGTTCTTCCGGTACCAGCGGAGGCTGATGATACAGGTTCTCCAGCATGCAGTTCTTCAGAACACAGATCTTCTCCACGCGTTCCTGCAGAATCTCATCGTCAAATAATTCATTGACCTGAATACCGATCTTTGCATATTTGTCAGAATAGAACGGAGCGATGCCTGACTTTGTGGAACCAAATGACTTTCCTGCAAGTCGGGCTTCCTCGCATGTATCAAAAAGAACATGGTAAGGCATCAGAATCTGGGCACGGTCGGATACCAGAATCTTCGGCTTCGGTACTCCTTTGCTGACAATTTCATTGATCTCTTCGAAAAGTTTGGGAATATTCAGCGCTACGCCATTGCCGATGATACAGGTTGTATTGGGATTAAATGCACCTGAAGGAAGCAGATGCAGCGCAAATTTGCCGTAATCATTGATGATTGTGTGACCTGCATTGCTGCCGCCCTGGAAACGGATTACGATGTCGGCTTCCTGAGCCAGCATATCCGTAATCTTGCCTTTTCCTTCATCGCCCCAGTTAGCGCCTACTATAGCTCTTACCATTTGATTATTACCTCCAAATCCGGCAGTACATATCCTGCCAATATGAACTGCATAAATTGCCATGCTGTCCCCGGAATAATAAGGACAGCAAAACAATTACAGTATATCCTATTCTTTCCGTAAAATCAATCATTTTGGTGCATTTCCGCATAACATTTTATCAATGCATCACTTTATCATGATAAATCAAACTATATATACAGGCGTTTGCTGCATTTTACCGGCATCCGCACACTGAAAAACTACTGCAGCACATCTCTTATCGGTATAAATGACACGCTACCGTATGTCCCGGGGATATTTCTTTCATTACCGGCTCCTCCACCGAACAGATGTCCATCCGTCTGGAACAGCGGCTGCAGAAGCGGCAGCCCGCAGGCGGGTCCACCGGACTGGGGACATCACCTTTCAGTACTTATATGCTCATGAAGATTTTTTTCTTGACGTTTCAACTATAACATGTGATAATAAAAGAAGCATATGGATTTCAATTTCTGCTGCGAATATCCGGCCCCATAATTATCAGAAAGGAGTTTACCATGGCATTACCATTAAGCAATTTTTACACAATTGAAGATATTTGCAATCTGCCGGAAGGCGACAGAGCTGAGCTGATCGACGGACAGATTTATTACATGGCCCCGTCCAGCCCGGTACACCAGAAAATTTTAAGTAAACTGAATCAGGCTATTGCAAATTATATTGACAGCAAAAAGGGAATCTGCGAAGTATATCCGGCCCCATTTGCTGTATTTCTCAACAAAGATGATAAGAATTATGTAGAACCGGATATCAGCGTGATCTGTGATACGGACAAACTGGATGACAGAGGCTGCAATGGAGCTCCTGACTGGATCATTGAAATCGTATCACCCGGCAGTAAACGTATGGATTACGCTACTAAGCTTTTCAAATACCAGGCTGTGAACGTCCGGGAATACTGGATTGTCGACCCATTAAAAAGCAGGATTACTGTATGGAATCTGGAAGCGAATGATGTGGAAGATTATACGTTTTCTGATTCTGTGAAATGCAGTATTCTCAAAGACCTGTATATTGATTTCAGTAAGATCGGAATATAATTTTCATTTTCCTGCATAAACAGGGCAAATATGGATATACTCTTAACATACACCCGAGAAAAGAAATACTTATCCTCCCCCTTTAAAAACGCCCCGCGGATTGATTCCGCGGGGCGTCTCTTAAATTCATCTCTGAACAGTTCCATTCATATTACTTTTTCTCTTTTTGATCCTCAGACCTGTCTTCATTATGTGTCTCATCACCTGCGTTTCCTTTTACCAGTTTAACAGTCATGATGAATACCCAGGACATGACGGGTATGAAAAAGGTACAGTACAGGGATGCGTGAAACATCTGCTCTGCCAGAGGGCTGTCAATCAGACTGCATATCAGTGTTACCACATAGATGCCCACCAGCAGAATAATGGCGATCCATGCGATGATCTGCCTGAACGTCATTTTCCGGCCTTTTTTCCGATCAGACATTGATTTCCGCCTTTACACCAAGGATTTCTTTGTTCGCATCCAGAACGGGCTGAATCACGTCTGACAGGAATTCCTCTACCTGTTCTTTGGCGCGTCCTGTATAACGGGAAGGATCCATGGATTTCTGCAGTTCTTCCAGATTCAGACCGAAAGAAGGATCCGCTGCGATCAGTTCCAGAAGATTGTTGTCCAGACCTTTTTCCTTTACGTTGCGGCCTGCTTCCATGGACAGGGTACGGATCTTTTCATGCAGTTCCTGACGGTCACCGCCTGCTTTTACAGCGTCCATCATGATATTCTCCGTTGCCATGAAAGGCAGCTCCGCCATCAGATGTTTGTGGATTACTTTATCATAAACGACGAGGCCGTCCACCACGTTCAGGTACAGATCCAGAATACCGTCCACAGCCAGGAAAGCTTCGGGAATACTGATTCTCTTATTGGCAGAATCGTCCAGAGTCCGTTCAAACCACTGAGTAGATGCCACCAGCATGGGATTCATCATGTCGGACATCACATAATTGGCAAGAGATGCCATACGTTCGCAGCGCATGGGGTTTCTTTTATAAGCCATGGCTGAAGAGCCAATCTGGTTCTTTTCAAAGGGTTCTTCCACTTCTTTCAGATGCTGCAGAAGACGGATGTCATTGGAGAACTTGTGAGCACTCTGCGCGATACCTGCCAGAACACTTACCACGCGGCTGTCCACTTTTCTGGAATAGGTCTGTCCGGAAACGGGATAGCATCCGGCAAAGCCCATCTTCTCGGCAATCTTCTGATCCAGCTGTTTGATCTTTTCATGATCTCCGTTGAAAAGTTCCATAAAACTGGCCTGTGTACCGGTGGTACCTTTGGATCCCAGCAGGCGCAGGCTGCCGATGAGATATTCCAGATCATCCAGATCCAGCTTCAGTTCCATCATCCAGAGAGTTGCACGTTTGCCGACCGTAGTGGGCTGTGCGGGCTGGAAATGAGTAAATGCCAGCGTGGGCAGATCCTTGTACTGATCAGCAAATTTCGCCAGCTCGGCCAGAACATTGACCAGTTTCTTTTTCACCAGCTGCAGTGCTTCGGACATGATGATAATATCGGTATTGTCACCTACGTAACAGGAGGTTGCGCCCAGATGGATGATACCTTTCGCTTTGGGGCACTGTACGCCGTATGCATACACATGAGACATCACATCGTGACGCACCAGTTTTTCTCTTTCTCTGGCTACATCATAGTTGATATCATCCTTATGTTCCTTTAATTCATCGATCTGTTCCTGGGTGATGCTGTCAAGACCCAGTTCATATTCGGATTCTGCCAGCGCGATCCATAATCTCCTCCAGGTACGGAACTTTTTATCCTGGGAAAATATATACTGCATCTCTTTACTTGCATAACGTTCTGAAAGCGGACTCGTATATCTGTCTGTCATTCTTTATTATCCTTTCCGGCTTGCTGTTTATTGTTCAAATTCGCCTCTGATATCTTCTTTCGGTGGTTCAATGGGATAATCTCCTGAGAAACATGCCGTACAGATGGGAAGGCCTTCCGACAGCTCGCCCACACGGTTCATATCCAGATAGGCAAGACTGTCTGCTCCGATCACTTCCCTGATCTCCTCAACGGTACGCCCGTGAGCAATCAGCTGTGTCTCCGATGGTACATCTGTTCCGAAATAGCAGGGATGTAAAAACGGCGGTGACGAAATACGCACATGCACTTCCCTGGCACCTGCTTCGCGCAGCATATTGACGATCTGCCCACAGGTGGTACCGCGGACGATGGAATCGTCAATCATAACGATGCGTTTGCCCTCAACTGCTTCCCTCAGCACATTCAGTTTTACATGAACGCTGCTCTCCCTCGTACTCTGGGAAGGCTTGATAAATGTACGGCCGATGTAGCTGTTCTTGACAAAAGCCATGCCATAGGGAATGCCGGAAGCGATGGAATATCCCAGCGCCGCCGCATTGCCGGATTCGGGAACGCCTACGATCAGATCCGCATCAACCGGTGAATCTTCGTAGAGAATCCTGCCTGCAGTCAGACGTGACCTGTAAACACTTACGCCGTCCAGCTTTGAATCGGGTCTGGCAAAATAAATATACTCGAAAACGCATCTTGCCTGCTTCTCCCTGCTGATGCACATGGAAGTGTTGGAATGAATGTTGCCGTGCTTGTCGATGGTAACGATCTCACCGGGCTCCACATCACGGATGTATTCGGCGCCGATCGTGTCAAGAGCGCAGGTTTCGGAAGTCATAATATAAGTATTATCTCTCTTACCGATCACAAGCGGTCTGAAACCGAAAGGATCCCGGCAGCCGATCAGCTTTCTGGGGCTCATAACCACCAGAGAATATGCACCTTCCATCTTCTTCATGGCATTCACAATGGCACCTTCTACCGTACCTGTTTTTGCCCGCTCTCTGGCAATCATGTAGGCGATGATTTCCGAATCAATGGTCGTCTGGAAAATTGCACCGTTTTTCGCCAGCTTTTCGCGAAGCTTCGGAGTATTGACCAGATTGCCGTTATGCGCCATGGCCATGGTTCCCTTCATATAATTGATAACCAGCGGCTGCGCATTCTCTCTGGTGGAGTTGCCCGCAGTTGAGTACCGCACATGTCCCACACCCAGATTGCCGACCTTCAATGCTTCCAGATCGTCCTTATTAAATGCTTCGTTGACAAGGCCCATCTCCCTTTTGGAATAAACCTTATTGGGTCCAAAGGTGTCTGTTACCGCAATACCGCAGCTTTCCTGTCCGCGGTGCTGAAGAGCCAGCAGTCCGTAATAGATACTTCTGGCCACGCTTCCTCCGTCCAGATCGTAGATACCAAAGACACCGCACTCTTCATGGAGCGCATCTTCCTGGGGAGTTACCATACCGTTTTCATACAGATTCATCTGTTTTCCTCTTTTCAATGGTCTATGAATCCGGGCGTCATATGCTGATATTCCGCCGGATATTCACTAATTAGTCATGGATTACTGAATCCTGCTTCAAAAGTCCGCGCACAGCGCACACTTTCATGTGCATTATAATACAGCACCTCAGAAAAAACAACACCTTTTGTAACTGTTCGGACTTTGGCAATCCATCAGTTGACAATTAATGTAAAGCGTGCTATCATTTCTACATATTATGAAGTAGAGGTTGCGTGTGTTATCAGTACGCTTTCTGACGGTGCAGCACCGGTTGACGAAACGGAAAGGGACACATGCCGAAGGCTGGAGTAACGCTGCGGATTGCAGCCTGGGCGTATGGATAAGATCCATGCGACTGTCACGCAAGTGGAGAGCTACCCATAAGTCCTATGTATTACTATGCTGACACAGGAGTTACTCGCCGCTGCGACTAACTCCTTTTTTGTAACCGTTCAGCAGAAACTGAACTGTAACATTTATTATCTTTATCAGGAGGATATCTTATGTCAATATTTACAGGTGCAGGCGTAGCAGTAATCACGCCCATGAATGAAGACTTTAGTGTTAATTACGATGAACTGGCGAAGATTCTGGATGACCAGATTGCGAAAAAAACCGACGCGATCATCATCTGCGGTACCACCGGTGAATCTTCCACTCTGACCATGGAGGAGCATGCCGATGTGATCCGTTTTGCCTGCAAACATGTTAACAAGCGGGTTCCCGTTGTCGCAGGTACCGGTTCCAATTGTACGCAGACTGCCATCAAGCTGTCCCAGGATGCGGAAAAAGACGGTGCGGACGCACTTCTGCTCGTTACCCCCTATTACAATAAAGCAACACAGAAGGGTCTTATTGCGCATTATACCCAGATTGCGGAATCTGTATCTCTTCCTATTATCATGTACAACGTACCCAGCAGAACCGGCTGCAATATCCTGCCTGCAACTGCTGTAGAACTGGCGAAAAATGTACCCAATATTGTTGCCATCAAGGAAGCAACGGGCAATATTGCACAGATCATGGATCTGGCCATGCTGGCAGACGGCTGCATTGATATTTACTCCGGCAACGATGACCAGATTCTGCCTCTTCTTGCAATCGGCGGCAAGGGAGTTATCTCCGTATTATCCAACGTGGCTCCCACACAGACACACGAGATCTGCGCCAAATTCTTTGAAGGCGATATAGAAGGTGCAAGAAAGATGCAGATGGAAGCCCTGCCTCTGATCCACGCATTATTCAGCGAGGTAAACCCCATCCCCGTAAAAGAAGCCATGAACATGCTGGGGTGGAACGCAGGTCCCTGCCGTATGCCTCTCTCTCCCATGGATCCTGCCAATAAGGAAAAACTGGCTGCAGCCATGAAGAATTACGGACTTCTGTAATAATCCCAAACTGATTCTGAAATAAAGACAGCTGTTCAGAGCCGGTCCCGAAACACTGTGTACCGGTTCCGGACAGCTGAAAATGATACAAGGAGATTCCTATTATGACACGGATTATCATGCACGGATGCAACGGCCATATGGGCCAGGTTATTTCCGATATTATTGCACAGGATCCTGACTGCGTCATGGCAGCCGGTATTGACATCAACCCGGATGCTGTTTCCAATCCCTATCCTGTATTTACTTCACTGAAGGACTGTGATGTGGAAGCCGATGTTGTCATCGACTTTTCCACAGCCAAAGCAGTTGACGGTCTGCTGGAAGACTGTCTGACGAAAAAGCTTCCTCTGGTTCTGTGCACCACAGGACTTTCACCCGAACAGCTGGCAAAAACCGAAGCCGCCAGTAAAGAAATCCCGGTCCTTCGTTCTGCCAACATGTCTCTCGGCGTGAACACCATCATGAAACTGGTAGCTGCAGCTGCTACAGTACTGGCCAACGCCGGATTCGATATGGAGATTGTGGAGAAGCATCACAACAAAAAGCTGGATGCCCCCAGCGGCACCGCTCTTGCACTGGCAGATGCCATGAACGAAGTCCTGAACAACGAATACACCTACAAATACGACCGCTCCCAGGAACGCGCAAAACGCTCCGATAAGGAAATCGGCATCAGCGCAGTCCGCGGCGGCACCATCGTCGGCGAACACGAAGTATTCTTCTGCGGCCAGGACGAAGTCGTAGAAATCAAACACACCGCCTACTCCAAAGCCATCTTCGGCAAAGGAGCCGTACAGGCAGCCAAATATCTCGCCGCACAAAAACCCGACTACTACAACATGAGCCACGTAATCGGCTGATCGGATAAATCAAAACAAATCAAAGCGCCCGCCCCCATATGCAATTTTTGCCGTCCATCAGCCGGCTGGGGAAGGCGCCATGAAACCCAGGCCGTGGGATGATGACAACTCCTGAAGCGGACATTCCCAGTCCGCAGAAGGAGTTCGTCATCATCCCACGGCCGTCGCATTTAACACCTTCCCCATCCGCCTGCCCGGACACACAAAATTCACACTATAATACCACTTTAGACACAATTCCATCACATAAAACCTCTATCCTATTCTTTGAAATATCAGGCAGCAGTTTAACTTTAACTATATAAATAGTTTAATTTGCTGCACTACTCGAAATAATTGCAGGAGGTTACTATGATCGAGGTAAAGAACCTTACTAAAAAATACGATGGTCATCTGGCTGTTGATCATCTGAACTTTACCATGGAAGAAGGCCGTATTTACGGTTTTCTGGGGCCCAACGGCGCAGGCAAATCCACTACCATGAACATGCTGACCGGTTATCTGGCTCCCACCGAGGGAAGTATCACCATCAATGGTTTTGATATTCTGGAGGATCCGGAAGAAGCCCGCAGATGCATCGGGTATCTTCCTGAGCTGCCCCCGCTTTATGTGGATATGACTGTCCTGGAATATCTGAAATTTGCCGCAGGGCTGAAAAAGATACCGAAAAAAGATACAGCAGCTGCTATCGACGATGCTCTGGAAGTATCCGGCACTGCCGATGTGAAGGACCGCCTGATCCGCAACCTGTCCAAAGGCTACAAGCAGCGTGTGGGTCTGGCTCAGGCTATTCTGGGATTTCCTGACATTATCATTCTGGATGAGCCCACCGTAGGTCTCGACCCGATCCAGATGATCGAAATGCGTGACACCATCCGCAATCTGGCAAAGGGCCATACTGTGCTGCTCAGCTCCCACATTCTATCCGAAGTCAGTGCCATCTGTGATCATATCATGATTATTTCCCACGGAAAAATGGTAGCCAGCGATACACCGGATGGCCTTGCAGCCATGATGGAAGGAAGCAATACGCTGAAGCTGACCGTAAAAGATCCCATGGGAAGGCTGAATCAGGTTCTTTCCCGTCTGGAAGATGTGGATCATTACACTGTATCCGAAGCGGATGAAAATAAACTGGTATCCGCAGAAATCGAATATGGTAAAAATACAGAAATACGTGATAATCTGTTTTTTGCGCTTTGTGACGCCGAGCTTCCCGTATATTCCATGGAAGCAACCAGCCGTTCTCTGGAAGACATCTTCATTGAACTGACCGAATCGGAAAAAGAGCTGGAGGAAAACAGCAGAAAAACAGCAGATGCCGGAAAAAAGCATTTCTGGAAACATAATAAACAGGAACAGGAGGATTAATATCAATGTTTGCTATTTTCAAGCGTGAACTGCAGAGCTATTTCAACTCCGTAATCGGTTATCTGGTAATGGCTGCCATGCTGCTGTTTATCGGAATTTACTATGTATTTATCAATCTTACCTACGCGCATGCGTCCTTTGCAACAACGCTGGGCAGCGTTAATTTTATCTTTATCATCGTCATTCCCATTCTGACCATGCGCAGTATGTCGGAAGAACGGAAAAATAAAACAGACCAGCTGCTGCTGACTTCACCGGTATCAGTACCTTCCATTGTTATGGGCAAATATCTGTCCATGGTATCCGTCTTCGGTCTCGTATGTCTGATCAGCTGCATTTTCCCGCTGCTTCTGAAAAGCATGGGTTCCACGAAGATGCTGGTTTCCTACTCCATGCTTCTGGCATTTTTCCTGTTCGGCTGCGCAGCCATCGCCATCGGTCTGTTCATCTCTTCCCTGACGGAAAACCAGATTCTGGCATGTGTGGGTACAGTCGGCGTTCTGCTGATTCTGGAATTGATGCAGAGTATCAGCACCCTGATTCCCGACACGGCAGTCGGCTCCTATGTGGGGCTGATCTTCATCGTTCTGATTGCAGCCTATATCGTTATGTGCATGACCAACAACTGGATTATTGCCGGTACCGGCGGACTGATCGGATGCGTCATCCTGACCATCCTGTTTCTGGTTAAAAAATCCGTATTTGAGGGACTGCTTCCCGACTTTTTAAACAGTCTCTGTCTCTCCTCTCATCTTGACAATTTTGCCAATGAGATTTTTGACGTACCTGCCATTGTTTTTTACCTCAGTGTAATCGCAGTCTTTCTGTTTTTAACGGTTCAGACTGTTGAAAAACGCAGATGGAGCCGTTAGAAGGAGGACAGAATTATGAAATGGAATAAGATTAAAAACTATGTTTCTTCGCTGTTTAAGACGAACAATTCCCATCATGGTTCCTACAGCGTTATGCTTTCCTGTGTTGTAATCGCACTTGCCATCATCGTGAATATGGCCGTCAATGCACTGCCTTCCACTGTGAAAAATATCGATATCAGCGGCAGCCAGGTCTATACGCTGAGTGACCAGACAAAGGATATCGTCAAAGGGCTGGAAGATGATATCACTATTTATACGCTGTTTGAAGAGGATAATACCGATGATACGCTGATGCGTCTGCTGGATCGCTATGAAGAGTTGTCCGACCATATCACGGTAAAAAATGTGGATCCCGTTGCCAATCCGACTTTCACATCGAATTACGATGCTTCCACACTCCAGACAGGCAGTGTCATTGTGGAAAGCGGCAAACGCTACAAAACCATCGAAAGCTCGGAAATCTATGAAAGCAGCTATTCCTATGATGCTTCCTACAATTACACCACTACCCAGAATTTCGACGGTGAAGGTGAAATCACCTCCGCAATCGATTATGTAACCTCTTCAACTCTGCCTGTTCTGTACTATACCACGGGACATGATGAAACAACGCTTTCCGACACCGCCACATCGGCCCTTACCAAAAGCAATTATGATCTGAAGAGCCTGTCTCTTCTGTCAGAAGAATCGATTCCCGAAGACTGCGGTGTTCTGATGATTCTGGCTCCCCAGTCTGATTTTTCCTCCGATGAGGCAGATATGGTCATCCAGTATCTGGAGAACGGCGGACACGCACTGATCTTTACCTCCTATACGGAGCAGAAATTAACACAGTTTGAACGGATTCTGGAAAATTACGGCATGAAGACATCGGATGGCATCGTATTTGAAGGAGACAGTAGCTCCTATTATCAGAGCCCCATGTATATCATTCCCCAGTACGGAAGCCATACGATCACATCCAATGCGTCTTCTTCCAATACGCTGGCACTGATCATTCAGGCCTCCGCCATCGAAATGACCGATGTCCGCAGCTCCGTTACCCAGACACCTCTGCTGACCACCTCCGATTCTTCTTTCGAGAAGATTCCGGAAAACGGGCAGTTCCAGACAAGTGAAAAGGAAAAGAACGATGCGGAAGGTCCTTTCAATCTGGCGATTCTGGCAGAAGAGACGACAGCAGACGATCAGACCACACAGCTGGTTGTATTCTCCACTCCCTATCTGGTGGAAGAATCATTTGTATCCAATTACAATATCAGCAATGTGGATCTGCTGGTGGATTCCATCGGATATATGTGTGAGCATGAAAACTCTGTAACCATTGATGCCAAATCCATGACAACCGAAACCATTACACCCAGCGCCGCAACAGTCAGCTTCCAGGCACTGATCTTTGTCATCCTGCTGCCCGCTGTACTTCTGATTACCGGCATCGTAATCTGGGTAAAGAGAAGAAAGAAATAGATAAGGAGCGAAAAATAAATGAAACGAAAAAAACAGAGACGCCTGCTGCTGATTCTGCTGGTTCTGTTTCTTGCTCTCTGTGTCGGTTACTTTTTCCTGCTCCGCTACAATGAGGAACAGGAAAATAAGGAATCCGAAGAAACAGATACCTCTGTCAGCATTTATCCGGAAGATTTTGACAGCAGTGCCATCTCTTCCATCTCCTATGATTACGACGGTACAACTCTGGCTTTCTCTCTTCAAAGTGACGGAGAAACCTGGCAGTACGATGACAACACGGATTTCCCGCTGAATCAGAGTTCTTTATCAGGTATGAACAGCCAGCTGCAGTCGCTGACCGCTTCCCGCAAAATCAAGGACAATCTGGATAATCTGGCGGATTACGGCCTGGATCAGCCTTCCAATGTGGTAACCGCAAAGGACAGTGACGGAACCGAATTTACCATTTACTTCGGCGATACCAATGACACAGCAGATGTGACATATATTTACACAAGTGCCGATGAGAATATTTATACGGTTGATTCCGGGATTGCAGGCTATTTCTCCCATCCTCTGCTGGATATGATCGTGGAAGATGATCTTCCGCTTCCCGATTCCGCAGCCGTATATAAAAACATTACCATCGATCGCGGTAAGAACAAACTTACTTTCCGTTATAATGAAAACGGTGATACCGATCTGGATTATCTGAAGCGCTGCTCCTGGTTCGGCGATATCGACGGTGATCGTTTCGCCATGGACGACAACGCTGTATCCGATCTGACCGGTGCACTGACCAATCTGATCACCTCCGGCTGCGCCGCCTACGATATTACGGAAGATGAAATGTCTGTTTACGGTTTTGATGATCCCACCGCCGTTATCACGGTAAATTACACACAGGAAGAGACGGTGGAAGTGGAAGAAGAAACCGAAACCGAAGCAGAAACAGACGAAGCAGCTGAAAACAATGCGGAAGCGAAAGATGAAACAAACGATGAGGATGATGCGGACAGTGAAACGGAAACCGAGGAGGAAAAAGAAACCAAAACGGTAACCGTTCCGTATAAGCTGACATTAAAGGTTGGCAAGGCTGTCGGTGATTACTATTACGTAACCTGGAACGATATTTCTCAGGTTTACCTGATGAGCGCGTCTTCTCTGGAAACCTTCCTGAGCTGTGATAAATCCAGCCTTGCATATATGGAGCCTTTCTATTTCATGGTCAATGATATCGATGAAATGAAGATCACATGTGACGGTCAGACCTGGCATTACCAGATCAAACGGACCACCGAAGAAGTGGAATCCACCGACGAGGACGGCAACACGACCACCGAAGAACAGGAAGTTACAAAGTATACGCTGAATGGACAGAAGATCGATTCCGGTGATTTTACCGATGTACTTGGTACCATTCAGGATCTATCCGCAGAAAAGCTGTATCCTGCAGATAAAGGCAGTGACAGCCTTTCCGACAAAGACGCCATCACCATTCAGGTAACATTCGGCCGGTCGGAGCGCAGCGAGGTAACTCTGGTACTCACACCGTATGACAGCAACTACTATGCTTTATACGTGGACGGCACACCCACCTGGCTGATGAATAAAACGGATATTGCAGGATTTATCAAGGCACTGCCGGAGGATGAAGAATAGCGAATAAAAAACCAATCGAAAAGGGTGATTCAGAAGATGGACGGATTTAACCACCACTTCCGAATCACCCGGTTTTATTTTGAAAAGTTTTTACTCTTAATGTCCCAGCTTGCTGACTGAAACTTCATATGCAATTCTTTTTTCACTTTGGTTTTCTCCCAGATTTTTTGTGTATTCCCGTGACTGCACTCTTCCCCAGAGTTCAATGTTGCTGCCCACTTCAAAACCTGCTGCATAGCGGGCATTCCGTCCCCAGGCAATACAGGGTATGTAATCGGATTTCCCGTAGGAACGGTTGACAGCCACCAGCAGGTCGGTGATTTCCCGTCCCAGAGGTGTCTTCCGGTAACCGGGTGTTTTGCAGATATAACCGTTCAGGTAGATCTGATTGGTTTTCGTATAATCGGTAAATTCATCGATAAACTCAATTTCCCTCACAAATACAGATAAAATCAGACGGTTTTTCGATCCTTCATGATAATTATAGGAGCGGAACTGGCCGCTGACCTCCACAGTCTGGCCAATATAATCCTGCGTGACATCGATAAGACGTTCTGATATCATCAGCGGTACCATATCGACCTGGTCACTGAGCCGGTTGACTTTCAGAGAGGTCATGTAAAAACCTTCTCCGTAAACCTCGTGGCTGTAGGTAAATCCTTCAGCAATTTTACCGATAATGCTGACCCTGTTATTTTCAATCATTTTGTCCGACATTGTATGTCCTCCTTAATTCTCTGAAATATCCACAACTCTATCCTTATTTTATTCCGGCGGGAGCTGTGATATGACTCCGCGCCGGATGTCTTTATCAGACTTTACTTTTTTCCGGCTCTATACTAAAATAGAACCTGTTACAGAAAGGATATCATATTATGAATACTGTTGATATTATCGTCCCCTGCTATAATGAAGCAGCCGGACTTGATTTGTTCTATCTAAGAACGATGGAATCCATTGAAGGATTACAAAACCGTGGATATGAATTTCGATTTATTTTTGTAAATGACGGAAGTAAAGATGATACGCTGCAGGTGATGATCCGTCTGGCACAGAACTATCCCCGCATCAGTTATCTGTCCTTTTCCAGAAATTTTGGAAAGGAGGCCGCCATGTATGCCGGTCTGCAAGCTTCCACCGGCGATTATGTCATCATTATGGATGCTGATCTGCAGCATCCGCCGGAACTGATTCCGAATATGGCTGCCTCTCTGGAAGCCGGACACGATTGCTGTGCCGCCATGCGAACCAGCCGTAAAGGAGAATCTCCGGTCAGAAGCTTTTTCTCCCGCCTTTTTTATCGCATCAGCAACCGGCTGACCAATGTGAAGCTGGCCTACGGTGCCGTTGATTACCGCATGATGACCCGGCAGATGGTAGACTCCATCCTGCAGCTGTGCGAAGTGGAACGTTTCTCCAAAGGTATCTTTGCATGGGTCGGCTTCGACACGGAATGGATTCCCTACGAAAATGTGGAGCGGGCCGCCGGCACCAGTAAATGGAGTTTCAAAAGCCTGTCCCGCTATGCCATTGACGGGATTACCTCTTTTTCCGTGGTTCCACTGCGGATTCTCTCGGTTATCGGCGGAGTGATTTCTCTGGCAGCTTTTGTCTATATTGTGATTACTCTGGTGCAGACACTGCTTTACGGGATTAAAGTGCCCGGCTATGTGACAACACTTTGTGCTGTCCTGTTTCTGGGAGGACTGATTGAATTGTCCATCGGAGTCGTCGGCGAATATGTGGCCCACATTTATATGGAAAGCAAACACCGCCCCATCTATCTTCTGAAAGAAAAATGCATCAACACATCCGATCAGCCTGCTGCGCCGGAAAAATCAAAAGCGGCATCTGCTGCAGAAGCGGCGGACAGAAAGACCGGAAAGTGAAGAAAGGAGTCGTTCCATTGAATTTTTTCAGTAATCTGCGTCGGAAGCTGAGTTCAGATGATTCTCTGATCCTGCTTCTGGCCTTTTTCCTCCCCGTCCTCTCCATGCTGTGCATCTTTGCCGGCAACCAGATTTATCCGTTCGGGGACAACAGCTTCCTGCGAACGGATCTTTATCACCAGTACGCGCCTTTTTTTGCGGAATTTGCCCGCAAATTAAAAGAAGGCGGCAGTCTGCTTTATACCTGGGATATCGGTATGGGAACCAATTTTATCTCCCTGATCGGTTACTACCTTTCCAGCATATTCAACTGGCTGATCGTTTTCTGCACGGAAGAACACGTAATTGAATTTATCAGTTATCTCGTAATTTTTAAGATGGGACTGGCCGGACTGACATTCTCCATCCTGCTTCGGAAAAAGGGAGGCTATGCCGATTTCAAAATCCCTTTCTTTTCCCTTTTTTATGCCATGTCCGGTTATCTGGCCGCCTACAGCTGGAACGTCATGTGGCTGGACTGCATCTGGCTGGCGCCGCTGATTCTCCTGGGAATCGAACAGCTGGTATATGAAAAGAAGCATCTGCTGTATATTGTAACACTGGCTATGGCAATTATTTCCAATTATTACATTGCCATCATGCTGTGCATCTTCTGCGTCCTGTATTTCCTGATGCAGCTGCCGAGAATCCTGTCCGTGCCGTTTCCGGGAATAGAAACCTCCGGAACCGCTGAAGCTTCTGAAATTGACGGAACCGCTGAAGCTTCTGAAACTAATGGGACTGCCGGAACTTCGGATACTTCTGAAATTTCTGAAATCGCTGTAACTTCTGAAACAACCGGAGTTTCTGAAGCCGCTGTCACTTCGGAAACAGCCGAAGTTTTTGAAGCCGCTGAAACTTCTGAAACAGCCGGAGTTTTTGAAGCCGCTGTAACTTCGGAAACAGCCGGAGTTTCTGAAGACGTTGAAACTTCTTCTCCGGTTTTTCCCGGTCTTCGGAGGTTTCGCATAAAGCAGGTTGCTGCGGCCGGCCTGCGGTTTGCAGTCAGTTCACTGACTGCCGGTGCGTTATCCGCCGTCATTCTGCTGCCGGAAATCAAGGCTCTGGGCCTTACAGCCTCCAGCAATATCAATTTTCCCAGCGACTGGAATTCCTATTTTTCCATTCTGGAGATGCTGGCACGCCATCTGATGAACGTAGCTGCCGAATGCGGCCTCGACCACTGGCCCAATATTTACTGTGGTATCGGCATTCTGCTCTGCCTGCCCCTCTACTATCTGAGCAAACACGTACGCACCCACGAGAAAGTCACAAAAACAGCTCTCATTTTCTTCATGCTGTTCAGTTTCTCGGTCAACGTACCCAACTTTATCTGGCACGGCTTCCACTACCCCAACAGCCTGCCCTGCAGACAGTCTTTCCTGTATATTGCGATTCTGCTGATCATGTGCTATGAGGGCATTCAGGAGCTGGATCATATGACTTCCAGAACGGCAGGATTTCTGTTTGCAGGAGGTGCTGCATTTATCATAATCTGTCAGGCAACCATGACAGACGATGCATTTACCTTTGAAGGCTATTGGCTCAGTCTCGCATTCCTGGGCATTTACGCCGTTATCCTGCTGGCTTATATTAAGAAGAAACTGGCAAGGGAAGTGCTGTTTATCATTCTGCTGGTCTCTGTTACCGCAGAAGCCACCATCAACATGGCCGCCACCAGTGTCAGTACCGTCAGTCGGAGTGAATACCTGAATTACACCGACAGCTATCAGGAACTGATTGAACGGATTCAGGAATATGACGACGGATTCTACCGTTTTGAAAAAGTGGCAAGAAAGACAAAAAATGACGGTGCTTTCGTGGGCTACCCTTCCATTTCCACTTTTTCCAGTGTCTCTTACGGCGCGGTATCCGATTTTTACGAACAGCTGGGAATGGAAAGTTCCATGAATGCCTACAGTAACAACGGCATTACCCCGCTGATGAATTCTCTGCTGGATGTGAAATACATTCTCACCACCACGCCGCAGCAGGAATCTCAGCTGATGACCCTGTGTGAACAGAATGAAGAATGCTATATCTACGAAAATCTGTACACTCTTTCCGTGGGATATATGCTGCCGAAGGGCTTCAATCTGGATTGGGACACTTCCTTCGGAAGTGCCATCGATCTGCAGAATGATTTCAGCTTTTTAAACGGCGGTGATCAGCTTTTCTATCAGATTTACGACTGCAATGAATACGGTACCGGCATGGATATCACAGTCAGCGAGCCCTGTCACGTCTTTGTGCAGCTGGATAACAGCTCCATCGAGAACGTGGATGCCGATATCAGCGGTGATGTAAAGAGCTTTACCCATACGGATCGGGGCTTCCTGCTGGATCTGGGCTACTGCTCGCAGGAGGATACCATTTCCCTGAGCACCGAAGACGATGCCACCTTCCAGGCAACCGCATATTACCTGAATGAAAGCGCCCTGATCAGCCTGATCAAAGATCTGCAGGAGGAACAGCTTCAGGTAACAAAGCACACCGATACCACCCTGGAGGGAACCATCGACGTGCAGGAAGACGGCCTTTTCTTCCTCTCCATCCCTTACGACCCGGGCTGGACGCTGTATGTGGACGGTGAAAAAACAGAATATCACACCTTCCAGGAAGCATTTATCTGCTTCGACCTGGACGAAGGCGAACATGAAATCCGCCTCTCCTATATGCCTGACGGACTGATCCCCGGAGCAGTCATCAGCGTATGTACGCTGATTGGACTGATTGGATATGAGGTATGGAGCAGGAAACGGAAAGGAAAGCAGAGAACGGTGGAAATCACAGGAAAAGAGGAAGAAATTATAGAAACAGAAATTTTTGAAACAGGAATTAAAGAAACAGCAGTTCCAGAAACAGAAATCGAACAAGCTGAAACGATAGAAAAACACGAAGCTGAAAAAACGATATAAAAACGGAACAAATCAGAAAAAGCCAGAACAGCGGTGCATGCTGCCCCCGGTATAGGGATGGCGGCAGGCACCGCTGTTTTTATATGCTGAAAGGAAATGCCAATCGTTTATCCTGACTGACCAGCTTTTTCTGTTACGGTTTATCACGCACAAAACTATAAAACAGACACATTTCTCCTCAAAATATACCTATCGAACAAACAGAATCCTGTAAACAATATTATAGTATCACAACCGCACTATCATGTTCTTCTTTCTCTGCCAGACATACCACCTGACCGGCAATTTCCAGCATATAAGAATACTGGTAAGCCGACAAAGCATATTCAATTTTTTTGTTATCTGGATATTTTTCTTCTCCACCTGATAAAGTTTCAAAACATTTCCTGTATGATTTTTGTTCAAACAGATTTGTTGCATTGGTCAGAAGCATATAAACTTCTTTATAGTTGCTAAGTTCAGATTCTAAAGATTTCTTTAAATCCGCAAAATCCTTATCATCAATTTTCTCTATATAAGTTCCCAACAATTCAATTAGAACTTTCCCAATCAGTAGTACTATATGACATCCTATGTTTGACACGTCTTGC
>JBJELO010000205.1:0-35123 GCA_051879195.1 Lachnospiraceae bacterium | reverse complement strand
ATAAGACATTAACAGAGCTTTGAATATATAGCCTGGCTTCGTGAAACAACCCTATGGCGAGCATGCCGCCAAGCGAACGGAATACGGAGAGAGAGCTTCTGTGCTTTGGTTCATTGGAGATTACCGATGCCATGGAACCGTAGGGGATGTTGATGGCCGTGTAAAATACAGAACCCCACAGAATGTAAGTGAGGAACATGTAGCCGATTTTCAGGGGCATGGGCGCATTCTGCAGAAACGACTGGTACATCATGAAGGAGGACAGGGCAACCGGCCCGCACATCCGTCGGATCCAGCAGCGGAACTTACCATCCTTTCCAGGCCTGGAAACGTCTGCCAGACGCCCCATGCCGATATCGGTAAATGCATCAAGACAGCGGGCGATGACAAACATGGTGCCGATGATGCCGGTGCTGATGCCCATGACCTTGGAATAGAAAACCATAACGTAGCTGCCGGCAAAAATAAAGGTAAAGTCATTGCCGAAATCTCCGAACATGTAGCCCAGCTTATCGCGCATGCCGAAAGGTCTGGCGGAGGATTTATTTTCTGTTTTTTTCATTTCAGCGTCTCTCCTTTTTGATGCGGTTTAATCTGCGGTTGATCTTCAGTACGTCTGCCTTTTTGAATTCCAGTCCCGGTCCCATGGTTCCGGCCATGGAAATCAGACGTTTCACGGACATCCCGTAGAGAAAAGTTTTCATTTCGGGATTGTTCAGATCAATTTTCCGTGATTTATCTTTGGGCTGCGGATTTTTCCGGGAATTCAGCTTCATGCGGATCAGCATCTTGGCCATTGTGAATTTGATGAACCGTGCGCCCTTTCTGCTTTCCAGAATTTCGCCCAATTTATCATTGATGGAATAATATCCTTTCGGTGTGGTGATTTCGAACCAGTTGATGACATCGCCTTTTTCCTTCATGCGGTAGTCTTCGTTGAAGGTATCCACCTTGCGGATGGTGCCGGTGTCGATACAGCTGCCGGCTTTTGCCGTGAGCCTGGATGTTCCCCGGTTGGGAACGGAGAAATAAAAAAAGTGATTATCGCTTTTCTGTTTTTCCAGGCTGACGCCGTTTACCAGCAGTTCCACTTCCGGCAGATTGGAATACACGGTCACCTTTGTCATATCTTCCACACGGTCCACGTACCGTTTGCCGCAGAGATGGACGAAGGGTTCGTCGGACAGCCAGGCTTTGTAGGCATAAAAAGCATCTTTTTTGTATTTTCGGTCAAATGTCACCAGCCCTTTGTGGTTCATACCGTCTTCACCGCCTTCCGAGCGGGCATCGGCTGCGAAATCAAACATATTCCACACGTGGGTGGCCCAGATATAGGGTCTGGTGAAAAGCTGTTTGATCAGCTCCTCATGGTAGTAAGCCTGATATTCCTCGGTATAATCCCCCTGAACCGGCTCCGAACTGTGCCAGTTGAGCGCTTCACAGCCGTATTCGCTCATGCCGATGGGCTTGTCAGGGTATTTTTTATGGAAGGTATCCATAAATGTTCCGTTCATGGAGGTGTCGCCGCCGTACCAGCCGAAATAGTGGTTGTAGGACACCACATCGGGAATATGAACATACTCCTCATCCATGCTGCACATGGTAATTACTGCCTGTGTGGTCTGGCGGGTGGGGTCCAGTGTGTGCGCCAGATCATTGAGCGCACGGTGATTTTCCAGCAGGGGTTCATCGGAAACACCGCCCATGGTAATTTCATTGGACAGGCCCCATACCACAATGGAAGGGTGATTGTAGTTCTGGAAGATCAGTTCCCGCATCTGAAGCAGCGTATTTTCCCGGCCGTTGGGCAGATGTCTGGAAATGTAGGGAATCTCAGCCCAGACAACCATGCCGCGTTCGTCGCAGAGATCATAAAAATACTGGTCGTGCTGGTAGTGGGCCAGTCGGATGGTGGTCGCGCCCAGTTCACAGATCAGATCCATATCTTCCTCATGATGGGCGGGCAGCAGGGCGTTGCCGATGCCGGGCCGGTCCTGATGTCTGGAAACGCCCCGCAGAGGGTAACTTTCTCCGTTGAGAATAAATCCTTTATCGGGGGAAATCTCAAAGGTACGGCAGCCAAAAGGAATGCGCCGTTCATCGCACAGCTCTCCGTCTTTCAGAATGCGGATGCACATGGTATAGAGATACGGATCTTTTCTGCCGTTCCAGAGATGCACATTTTTTATCAGCAGTTCTGCTGAAGTCGTATCAGACGACCGGCTTGTTTCCGCAACAATCGTCTCTCCGTCGTAAATCTGATACGTTACGATTTCCTGTCCGCTGATGCCGCAAAGAGAAACCTCAGCGGTAACAACGGCATCTTTTCCGGTAATTCCGGGGGTGATTTTTACACCACAGTCTCCATAATGGTCAAGATCGAAACGGACACTGCCCACGCAGAGCAGGTTGACGTTACGGTAGATACCGCCGTAAAAAGTGAAATCTGCTTTTTGCGGGTAAACGTGGTCGTTGGGTGTATTGTCCACAGCCACCAGAATTTCGTTTTCATCCATCCCGTTTCCAGCCTTCAGGAACTGCGTGATATTGGCCCTCCAGGTGGAATAGCCGCCGTCATGGGATGCAGCTTTTTTTCCGTTTACAAAGAGCACGGCGGAAGAATTGGTTCCTTCAAATTTTTGTGCAAATCTGCTTGGCTCTGAACAGTTACAAATTTTTTTAAAAAACTTCTTGACAAATTCCTTTTTATATCGTAAAATACAAAAGTCGCAAGTGAGTAGCACCTGCGAGACACAATATCGAACGCAGTCGTGGCGGAATTGGCATACGCGCTAGACTAAGGATCTAGTGAGCATTGCGCTCGTGCGGGTTCAAGTCCCGCCGACTGCACTGATTCAGGCATTATCATCGATTTGGTGATAGTGCCTTTTGTGATTTGCGCATATGAGCAGATAGTCTTTTTTGCTGAACCGCATTTCAGACAGATTATATTCTGAGTTCTACTGTTCATATACTATATATAAAAACAGCCTCCGTGGTGAGGCTGTTTTTCCGGATTCAATATTTCCGGATTCAATATTTGGGAATTCAGCATTTTCAGATTCGAGTTTTTAGATTCGGTACCTGCAGTTTCTGCGACTACAGCCCGGTGAACGGTCCCGTGATGCATCCTTTCGGGCAGTTTTCTTCGCAGAAGCCGCACCCGAGGCATTTGTCCTGATCGATGTGCGCCAGATTATCGATGACATGGATGGCGTCGGAATTGCAGACTTTTTCGCACTTCCGGCATCCGATGCAGCCGGCCTGACAGACGTTCATGACAGCTTTTCCTTTGTCTTTGGAGGAACATCTTACTTTATAATAAGCTGCCATGCCGGGGATAAGTTCGATCAGATTCATGGGACATTTCTTCACGCAGAGTCCGCAGCCTTTGCAGAGTTTACTGTCCACAACGGCAACTCCGTTTTTGATGGAAATGGCATTTGCCTTGCAGGCGGAGGCGCAGGTGCCGCCGCCGAGACATCCGTAGGTACAGTTTTTCGGACTCCCCTGTGGGCTGTTCAGGATTTCACTGCAGTCCATTCCGCCCTGAAAATCATATTTTGCAGAAACTTTTTCGCAGGTGCCGCTGCATTTAACAAATGCAATTTCAATTTTCTTTTTGGCCATAAGTATTTGTCTCCTTTATATGTTTATGTATTCTGTGCCCGTCCTAACCGGAAAATACTGGTGATTTTTATGATTTTTCAGCACCTTTTCCAGATAAAACGGCGTTTAAAACAGGGGCTGATGCAGAAAAAAAGCCGGCAGACGTGGGGATAACCGTGTCTGCTGGCTTTTCAAAGCTCCAAAAAATATTTAGCAGTACAACAATTATATCAAAGAAATTCAGCAAAAGCAAGAAAAAATTTTAATTCAAAAAAAACTGAAAAAAATAAAAAAAGCGCTTGACTTTTTTCCGGGTTTCAAGTATACTATCAAACGTGCCAAGGAGATGCGCGAAAGCAAAGCGCCGGAGCGGATCTCAAGCAAATCTGCAGATGTGGCGGAATTGGCATACGCGCATGATTCAGGTTCATGTCCGGGTTAACTGGGTGCGGGTTCAAGTCCCGCCATCTGCATCGTATGGAAACCTCTGAGTAAGACTCAGAGGTTTTTCTTTTACAGGTTGGCTCTGCAGGAGCAGGCGGCATTTGCGGCAAAAAGGTAAGAGGTGGTTTTCTTTTCAGGAGCCGGAAGTTTCAAATTTTTATAAATCTGTTTTTGTGACTGAATTGTGAAGATTTTCTAAAAAAATGGCTATAGCGGTTGTGTTTTCAAAAAAAAGATAGTATGATTATATGACAGACAGCATACAGTTTATGAATAAACTGCTGATTCTGGTGCTTTTCCGGTGGAAGGATTATTTCTGTGGTAACGGAGCTGACCCCTCCGTTCCGGTAAAGATATGTAACAAATAGTCAGATTTGCCTGCCGGATAAAAGCTACAAGCGCATAGAAAGGATGTTTTTTATGGATTTAATGACCGATTGTGAACAGATTGTAATGAAAAGTGTCTGGGATGCTGGTAAAGATGTTTCTCTGCAGGAAATTATGAAAGATTTGGAGACCAGATTTCATAAAGTATGGAAGAGACAGACAATCAGTACCTTTTTGCTTCATCTGATCGAGAAAGGATATTTACGTTCCTATCGTCAGGGAAGAGTATTTTATTATGTACCTCTGGTAAAGGAAGAGGATTATAAGAACGAGCAGACCAGGATGTTCCTGGATTTCTGGTTTGAAGGCTCTCCTTCCGATATGATTGCTTCCTTATCTGATCAGAAAGAACTGTCAAAAGAAGAAGTTGAGAAGATTAAAGAACTGGCTGCAAAACTGGATTGATCCGATTATTCTGCGGCGTGTAAAAAGATGAGAACCTGTATTGGGAAGAGTCGATATCGATGGGTATCGGCTCTTTTTTATTGCAAAATTTTCTGATAACTGGTATGATAGAACTATGAATTTTATGATAGCATTGTGAATTTACGGAAAATGCAGCAGTTCAGCAGAACATGAACAATTCTGAAATACAGGAAAAATCCCGCTCAGGCGGTTAATAATTAAGAGGTGAGCAAATGAAAAATATTCTTTTTGTGACATCGGAAGCAGTTCCGTTTATTAAAACGGGAGGGCTGGCGGATGTTGCCGGTTCTCTTCCCAAGTACTTTGATAAGGAAAAGTATGATGTACGCGTAATTTTACCCCGGTATCTCTGCATGAAGCCGGCTTATCTGGAAAAGCTGACATATGTAAACCATTTCTACATGTATTATAATGGAAAAAACCGTTACGTGGGCATTCTGACAACGGTTGTGGACGGTGTTACATTCTACTTTATCGACAATGAAGAGTACTTCAGCGGTGAAAAGCCCTACGGTGACTGGTTCTGGGATTTACAGAAGTTCTGTTTCTTCTGCCGGGCTGCTCTGTCTGCGCTGCCTGTTGTTGGTTTCAAGCCGGATATCATACATTGCCATGACTGGCAGAGCGGCCTGATTCCCGTTCTGCTGAAAGACAGCTTCCGCGGCGGTGAGTTTTTCAAAGATATCAAGTCGATCATGACGATTCACAACCTGAAATTCCAGGGGGTTTGGAATGTGCCGGTGATCAAGCAGTTTACCGGTCTGTCGGATTATTATTTTACATCGGATAAACTGGAAGCCTACAATGACGGCAATCTGTTAAAGGGCGGCCTTGTTTATGCGGATAAGATTACGACAGTAAGCGAGACATATGCGGAGGAGATTAAGACAGAATTTTACGGAGAAGGTCTGGATGGCCTGATCCGGGCAAGAACCAACGACCTGGTCGGCATCGTCAATGGTATCGATTATACGGATTTCAATCCGGAGACTGATCCGCATATCAAGAAGAACTACAGTGTGGATAATTTCAGAAAGGAAAAGTATAAGAACAAGCTGCAGCTGCAGTCAGAAGTCGGGCTTCCCACCGATAAGAGCAAGTTTGTGATCGGTATCGTTTCCCGTCTGACGGACCAGAAGGGCTTTGATCTGATTTCCTGTGTGATGGAATCTCTGTGCCAGGAGGATATGCAGATTGTTGTTCTGGGAACCGGTGATGCCAGATATGAGAGTATGTTCCGCTTCTATGCAGATAAATATCCGGATAGAGTATCGGCCAATATCTTTTATTCCGAAGAATTGTCGCATAAAATTTATGCAGGCTGTGACGCTTTCCTGATGCCGTCTCTGTTTGAACCCTGCGGTCTGAGCCAGCTGATGAGCCTTCGTTACGGTACAGTGCCCATCGTTCGTGAGACAGGCGGTCTGAGAGATACCGTACAGCCCTACAATGAATTTTCAAAGACAGGAACCGGATTCTCTTTCGCCAATTATAACGCACATGAGATGCTGCGAATCGTAGAATACGCAAAACGTATTTTCTTCAATAATAAGAAGGACTGGAATATGATTGTGGAACGGGGCATGAAACAGGATTACTCATGGTCCAGCTCCGCAAGACAGTACGAAGAACTGTATGATTCCCTGTTAAAATAACACGGATTTCCCCCATAATCTGATCGGACAGGACAGGCCGCCGGAATTGCGATATCCGGCGGCCTGTTTATTATTCCGGCAGCGTGAATTCGTATCCTTCACTGCGTGCATAATCGATAAAATCTCCCAGAATATCCGCATTGGTGGCAGATACGGCATGGAGCAGGTAAATGGAACCGGGATGAAGACGGTCCTGAAGCTTTTTCAGTGCCTGGGACTGATCGGGCTGCTGATTGGGATCCCAGTCTGCGTATGCGAAGCTCCAGAAAAGTGAGCGATAACCGAAATTTTCTGCTACAGCAAGGGACTGCTCACTGAAAATGCCGGCCGGATAACGGAAAAGGGTCATTTCATAGCTATAATTCTCCTTAACATACTGGTGGAGTTTCTCCAGATCGGCAGTCTGCTCATCCACAGAAAGAGAAGGCATGCCTTTTGCAGGATGGGACCAGGAATGATTTCCTATCATATGCCCGTCAGCAATCATCTGTTTGATCAGTTCGGGATTTTCCCTGGCGTACTGCCCGGTAATGAAGAAAACAGCAGGGCATTTTTTTTCGCGCAGAATATTCAGAATCTGCTCTGTGTAGCCGTTTTCATATCCTTCATCGAAGGTCAGCCAGACCACTTTTTCATCGGGACCGATAAAATCAGCCTGAAAAGAAGCATATTTTTCCTGAAAATCCAGGGAAGAAACCGGCTGATTCTCAGAATTAAACTGAACACCCTGTCCCCAGTTCTGAATCGTATTATCAAGAGACGACAGGTCACGGGAGGAAATGTTTTCTTTATCCGCATCAGAATTTTTCACGGACTCCTTTACAGACGCTCCTGCAGCCTCGTGAGCGGATTCATCTGTGGATGCATATCTTCCGCAGCCGGTAAGCAGCACAACAGACAGGCATAAAACCAGAGCAAAGAAACGGAAATGCCCGGCTGCATATGGAAAAAGTACTTTTTTAAATATTCCCATAAACAAACTCCTTAAGAAAATTTTGTTGCTGTTCAGACTTTTCCCGGCCGGAGTTCTGAACAGTAACAGTTTTTGCTCTCCGGGGGAAAATATGTGTGGGATTCATTCACTTTTTCTGCAATTTATGGTATTTTATTATACGACAGGTATTTTATTGATGAATAGAGAAGAAATACACTTGGGAGGAAGCCAATGAATAAACGGAAAATGGCCTGGGTTATAGTTCTTGTGGGTTTGCTGCTGGCGTGTCTGTCAGGATGCAGCGGGCAGAAATATATTGGGGTGCAGACATTGTTAACTCTGGAGGAGAATAATACGGGAAACCGCCAGATCAGATTGTCCATCAGTAAAGATGATTTTGAAGCTGTTTTTAAAGGATCGATCAATGAGCTGAATGAACAGCTGGAGACGGTATGTCCTTCTCAGCTGGAGTGGAGTTTTTCAGAGGAGGACGATCAATACGGTTATACGTTTACTCTGCATTTTTCTTCCATCAAGGATTACGCCGCCAAGGTAAAAAAAATCACAGGAAAAAAGGCTTCTATTGTTATGGAACAGCCGGATTCCGTATTTGCATCAGGACTTCTGTACCAGGAAGATTTTACCAGTATGGAACTTCTGGGATGGCTTGGTGATTTTCTGGAAGAGGAAGGATATCTGAGCAAAGGGCAGGTAAACGGTCTTTTTCTGGAAACTTCAGTGAAGGTTTCTTTTAAGGGGACGGATTATGATACGGAGACGGGGAACATCAATGTGGACACGCTGCTCAGGACACCGGTTGAGCGGATTGATATTCTGAGTCACTACAAGCAGAACAAACATTGTGACCGTCAGGTTGTTTTTACATTTTCCGGTGCCTCCATGAGTAAAAACGGTACTGCAATCAGGGAATATATACAGAGCAATCAGCCGAAAGGGGCAGAGATAGTCTGGACAGAGAAGAATGAAAACAGTCTGTGTACCGTTTCGGCTTCGGATTGTACAGCAAAGCAGCTGGATTCCTTTATGGAAAAACTGTTTGGAAAATCGGACAGTTTTATCAGTGTTCAGCCGCAGCAGCGGGTCGGTATTTTCGCCTCTGCTGCTGACTGGAGCGAACTGATTGATGTCAATGCTTTTTCATATAATCAGAATGAAAAGGTGGCGGTAGGATATTACATACAGTGGGAAGACGGGATGGATGTTACAATCCGGCATCAGAATTCGGATGAACCGATCGAACTGACCGAATCGGAAGCATACGGAGGATATCAGAAGGTTCTGGAAAAAGAGACTCTCCAGGAAAGCCTGATTACAGAAGTATCCACTACCTATGTGATTGAAGATGTGGAAATTGATACGGAATTTCATGCGACGGACAATCTGTCACGCAGTATTACACTGGTTTTTCAGGTGAAGCCCGATCAGGAAGATCAGGAAAACATCCGGAAACGGATTGCCGGAAAAGCCGAAGGAATTGCCGAGGTTACAAACGGAGCGGAGCGGGAAGACGGCCGTGCTTCCATTGTCATCGAGCAGTCAGGTTCTATTGATGCTGTGAATGAAGGATTTCGGACGATTTTCGATGTGCAGGGACAGCTGATTCATGAAGTCGGCGGGAAACTGCTGGAATTTCAGCATGCAGGAAATTTTGCGGATCTGATGGATTTTACCGGTTTTCTGGAAAACGATCCTTTGCAGACTACGCTGACTTATCATCTGAAGCTGCCGTGGGGTGAGCGGATTCTTGAAGATACCATTTCTTCTACCGTAGCCCTGAAACAGGGAATCCAGGAAGTGAAAAGCGGGGAATATACCGGAAGTGTGAAAGGGGCTTATCTTTCTTTGACACTGAACAGTGCAAAATGGAATATGGACGGTATTATGCTGTTTCTTCTGCTTATGGGACTGGTGCTGATTGGCATGGCGGTTATCTTTTTTGCGGATCTTCTTAGAAAAGCATATGAAATGGTAAAAGATAATCTGCATTCATTTAATGGTTCGTTCGGAAAAAGTAATGATATGCTGGAAGATTTCCCCGGAAATGGAGAAAAGCGGCATTTTTCGGCACAGAAAAACAGAAAGAAAAATACGCAGACCGGGAAAAAGTCTGATTCCGGTTCCAGACGGAAATGGAAGCTGCCGCCTCTGGTAGAGTATGAACAGATTAGTTTTGAAGATAAGGAATCTCCTGTGGACGAGGATGAATATCTTCTGGACGAAACTGCTGAATATTCTCCGGGGGAAGCTAGTGAGTATCCCGTGCGTGAAGCCGGAGAAGAATCTGCAGGCGAGGATGATTTTTACCCGGAGTCGCTGGTGGAAAAGGTTACGGAGGTTTCCATGGAGATGCCGGAGATTGATGCACCGGAAACAGATGCGCCGGAAATGGATATACCGGAAAAATGACAGTCTTTTGAAACGGATTGTGGTTTGACATTTTTCATGCGAAATGGTATAGTATTGTCTGTGAAAACTTACAGGCGGATATGGCGGAATTGGCAGACGCGACAGTTTTAGGTGCTGTTTTCGCAGGGAGTGCAGGTTCGAGTCCTGTTATCCGCAGAAAAGGTGCAGAAATCATTGAGATGTGGTTTCTGCACCTTTATTATATATCCGGTACAGTTCAGATGAGCTGAACTGTTTACAGGGCTCCTGTTATTTCAGTCTTTTCAGAAGTTCCAGAGTAAATTCCCATACACGCTGTACGGAAGAAATACTCAGGCGTTCTCTTGTGGTGTGGATATCAAACATATCCGGTCCGTAGGAGACGCAGTCAAGGTCTGGAAGTTTGTTGGAGAAGATGCCGCATTCCACTCCGGCATGGATGGCTTCCATTCTGCAGTCCTTCTGATACATATCCTTATAAACCTGAGCGATCAGATCGCGGAGCGGAGATTCCTGTTTGTATTCCCAGGCGGGATAATCACCGCTGAAAGAGCAGGTGCCCCCTGTGAATTCGGTCAGGAAAACAAGCTTATCCACGAGCGCTTCTTTGGCGGAGCTGACGGAACTTCTGATGGAAAAGCTGCAGTGGAACTCTGTTTCTGTCATATAAAGAATGCCCAGATTCAGAGATGTTTCAACCAGCCCGGGGATGTTGGAACTCATGCGTTGAACACCATAGGGATAGTTCATCAGCAGGAATGTGATCAGTCCTGTGGAACGGGTGTCCAGCATATGCGAAATTTCTTCGGGACCGCGTTTGAAAGTGATCTTCAGGCCGGGATCGGTGACGGCATATTCATTCTGCAGTTCTTCTTCCAGCGTACGGATGGCTTCTTCGAATGCTTCGCAGTCCCTGGAAGTGACATAAAGCCGGAGATCAGTTTCGATGGGGATGGCATTGTCCTTCAGACCGCCCTTGATATCGCCGATCCAGAATTCCGTCTGATTGTCAAGTGTGTACAGCAGACGTCCTGCCAGAATATTGGAGTTGGCTCCCCATTTGTTGATTTCTGCGCCGGAATGACCGCCGGAGAGGCCGGAAATCGTTACATCATACCGCACAGCCATATCTACCATGTGCTTTACGGGTGTGATGCAGTCCACACGGATACCGCCTGCGCAGCTGATCAGAAAGCTTCCTTCATCTTCACTGTCCAGATTCAGCATAATACGTCCTTTCAGCGGAGAAGTATCGATGGCAGAAGCTCCCAGAAGTCCGATTTCTTCACCGGAGGTCAGAACTGCTTCGATGGGCGGATGGGCGATGGAATCGGAAGCGAGGATGGCAAGTGCATAGGCAACTGCGATTCCGTCATCGCCGCCCAGTGTGGTTCCGCGGGCAGTTATGATGTCTCCTTCCACAACAGGCTGTACGCCTTCTTTTTCCATATCGATGGTACAGTCCTTATCCTTTTCACAGACCATGTCCAGATGCCCCTGAATGATAACCGGGGCAGAATTCTCATATCCGGCTGTACCGTCCTTGAAAATGATAATATTATCTGCCGGATCCTGAATATAGCGGAGTTTGTGTTCATCGGCAAAAGCGGCACAGTAGTCGCTGATGGCTTTTGTATTGCCTGAACCATGGGGAATGCTGCAAATTTTATCAAAATAATAGAATACTTCTGCAGGCTTCAGATTTGTTAATTCACTCATAATATCCTCCAGTCTGCACCGTATCCGGTGCATCATTGTAATTAGTACTATACCACTGATTGGAAAGGCAGGCAAGGAAGAGTGCTTTTTATTTTGGAGGCTTACTGCCTGCGCAGCGGTGAATTGATAAAAATGTAAGGAAATTGTTAGAAAAAACAGTAAAAAAATATTAAAAAACTCTTTCAATTTTGTTGCAGAATTAATATAATTAATCTGATATGTCGAACAACAAGGGGACGTAACCAAATGAAAAGGAGTTATCAGTGAATGAAAAATTACAGGAAGAAAGCAAAAAATACAATGATATGTCTGCTGGCAGCGGTGATGCTTCTGACCGCTTTTCCCGATACTGCTGTGCTGGCAGCGGAGAATGGGCCTGCAACTGCATCAGAGACATCGGAGGAACTGACGCCGGAGGAGATGTATGAGATTGACGGCGGCGATGCGGAATACTGGAAATATTTTGATGCGGAAGGAAACCGGATTATCGGTGAAGATGTACAGACATGTTTTTCCGACAGCAGTTCATCAGTGACAACATTAAAAAGTCCCTATAATGGTGCCTCATACGAAATATTATCGGGATATGAGGTTTCACATGCAATCGATGTTTCAAAATGGAATGAAACAATCGACTGGAAAAAAGTTTTACAGGATGGTGTGGATTCTGTGATCATCCGCTGTGCCAACCGCCAGTACGGAAGCGGGGGAGCACTGGATGACGATCCATATTTTACCAAAAACATAGAAGGTGCTTTGAAGGCGGGTCTGAAAGCAGGTGTGTATATTTTTTCTCAGGCGATTACCAATGAAGAAGCGGTAGAGGAAGCCAATAAATGTCTGACACTCTGTAAACAATATCTGGACAGGCTGGACCTGCCCATCGTTATGGATGTGGAGTATGCCGGAACAGATGGTACTTCAGGCCGTTTGTACAAAGCAAATCTGTCCAAAGCAAAACAGACTGAAATCTGCAAAGCTTTCTGCGATACCATCAAAGCTGCCGGTTATCAGGCCATGGTTTACGGCAACAAGTCCATGCTGACTGATGAAATGTATCCTTCTCAGCTGACTGATGCCGGCTATCAGGTGTGGCTTGCCCGTTATAATACAAGCGCAGGTTACTCCGCATCACCGTATATTCTGTGGCAGTATTCCGAAAATGGAAATGTTTCCGGTATTTCCGGTAAAGTTGACGTGAATTTTTTATATACTTCTCAGCAGGCGGATATAGCGCCGGAATGGGACGGGGCAGCAAATCAGGATGACAACAATGTGCAATTGTCCTGGAGAACAGTGGTCGGAACAGAAGGATATGAGATTGAAAGAAGTACGGATCAGAAGACATGGTCTGATCTTGTTACACTGGATGCAGCAGCAGCACTTTGTTATATCGACCGGACAACAGTTCCGGATCAGACATATTACTACCGGATTCGTACATATTATACCAAAGACGGAAAGAAACAGTATGGCAGCTGGTCAGACACAATTTCTGTTTCCACCAGACTGGGAACACCTGCATTAAAAAGTGCACAGGCAACATCTGCCGGCAGTGTTAAGGCTGCATGGAACTCTGTTCCGAAAGCGGAAGGTTATCTGGTTTACCGGAGAGAATCCGGCGGAAGCTGGGATATGGAAAATCCTGTAAAAAAGACATCCTCTACAAGCTTTACAGACAAAACTGTGGAGGCAGAAAAAACTTATTATTATACCGTAAGAGCATATCATACACTGGACGATGAACTGCATTACAGCGATTATAATGAGAAAGGGATTAAAGTAAAAGTAGTTCCCTCTGCACCCAAACTGACTGCTGTTACGGCTTTGGATTATAAAAGCCTGAAAGTAACCTGGAGCACGGTTACCGGAGCAGACTGTTATCGGGTATACCGGAAGATATCCGACGGAGAGTGGAAAGTTGTTCAGGATGATCTGACGGAAACCGAGTATACGGATGGCACTGTGAATACCGGTACAGAATATACCTATACAGTAAGTGCCTGCTTCCTGAAAGATGATCAGAAAATAGAGGGAAGTTATGATAAGACAGGGCTTTCGGGAAAAGCTGTGCTGAATATGCCGGTGATCAAGAGTGCAGCCTCTGCCGGTTATAACAGTATAAAGGTTTCCTGGGGAAAGGTAGCCGGAGCAGATGGTTATCGACTGTATCGGAAGATATCCGGCGGAAGCTGGTCCAGAATCAAAGATGATCTGAGTTCAACATCCTGGACCGATACCGGCCTGACCACCGGCACGAAATATTATTATACCGTACGTGCGTACCGCATGGTCAACGGCAAAAAGGTTCTGGGAGATAAAGCTGCTTCTGTTTCAGGAACGGCCATACCGGCAACTGTGAAGCTGGGCAAAGTGACTTCTGTTAACTACAGAAATCTGAAAGTGACCTGGTCCGGTGTATCCGGTGCCAGCGGCTACCGTATCTATCGGAAAGAATCCGGAGGCAGCTGGAAGTATCTGGCCGATGTGAAATCAGAAGACCGCAGCTTTACCGATGGATATCTCATCACTACCGGAAAGAAGTATTATTATACGGTTCGTGCCTATCGTGTCGTTAACGGAAGCCGTGTATACGGTAAATACGATGGAACCGGGATTTCAGGAAAAGCGCTTCCGTCCACGCCTTCTGTTACCTTAACATCCACGCAGAAGGGCAAAGTAAAGATCAGCTGGAATAAAATCAGCGGTGCAGACGGTTATGCGGTTTACCGGAAATCATCAGCAGATGGGACATGGACCCGTATTCAGACAATTCATTCAGGCAGTACCACATCCTGTACGGTAACGGCAACCAGTAAAAAAACGTATTATTATACGGTCCGGGCTTACAGAAAAGTGGGAAGCAGCAATGTGTACAGCAAATACGGGGCTGCAGTCAAAATCACTGTTAAATAAGAAGAATCACTGTAAAACAAACAGTTTTTGAAGTAAACAGAATTACTGTAAAATACACAGACTCAGTCAGACAAACAGATTTCAGGAATGATTCAGTATCAGGGCTTCAAAACCGGGGAGATCTGCAGGAAATGCAGTATCGCCGGCGAGGAGCCCTTTTTTCTGCAGAATTTCACACACATCAAGAAGAATCGGTTTTTTCAGATTGGCCTGCTTCAGGATTTCCTCCTGCCGGAAAATCAGGGCAGGTGTCCCGTCAGCGATAATCTGCCCATTACAGAATACCAGAACACGCTCAGCCCAGCGGTAGGCAAAATTCACATCATGGGTGGATACCAGAAGTGTGGTACCCTCCGATTCCAGTCTGCCCAGCACTTCTTCAAACATATCGGAATTGACCGGGTCAAGGGAAGCAGTGGGTTCGTCGAAGATGATTACTTCCGGTTTCATGGCAATAATGTCGGCAATGCTGACTCTTTTTTTCTCGCCGCCGCTGAGATAGTGGGCGGGACGGCTTTTAAATTCGGAAATGTTCATGTACTCCAGCGCTTCATCGACTCTGCGTGAGACTTCCTCTCTGGAAAGTCCCATATTCATGGGACCGAAAGAAACCTCTGCCATAACGGTAGAAGCGATGATCTGGTTGTCGGCGTCCTGGAATACGATTCCGATCTTTTTGCGCAGCTCATTCAAATCCCTGTTTTTCCGTCCGATGGGTTTGCCATGGAAAAATATGGTCCCTTCCGTGCTGGTCAGAACGCCGTTCAGATTCAGGAAAAAAGTGGATTTGCCGGCGCCGTTGGAGCCGATGACGGCAATTTTTTCACCTTTTCTGATGGAAACATTGATATCGTTCAGAGCTGCCTTATCATCATCGTAAAGGTAACTCAGGTGTTCAGTGCGAATAATTTCTTCTGTATGCATAATGATTTCTCCCCGTTTTCAGTGATAACAGATTTTCAGTAATATCAGCAGGATGCCAAGAACCGCAAAGTAGAGCACAGCGTAAAAGATCAGTTTTCTGTTCAGCGGTTTCTCTTCCGTTAGAAAATTCAGCTGTCCGTCGTAGCAGCGTGCCAGAAGGGCATCATAATAGTGGTTGGCCTTTTTCATGGACACAATAAACAGGTTGCTGCCGATGCTGCCGAATGTCCGCAGGGATGTGCGGGTATCGATGTATCCCAGGCGCGACCGGGCGGAAACGGACATTTTCTGCTGGACCTCCAGGAGAATAAAGATAAACCGGTAGATCATGTTCATGAGTTCCGTAATCAGGGAAGGCAGACGGCATTGCTGCAGGACGCAGATGATCTCATTGACCGGTGTGGAAAGAGACATAAAATACATGCAGCTGACAGCGGAAAATACCTTGCAGAAAAGGCAGAAGGCTTTCCACAGGGCAGCCCGGGATGTATAAACGTAAAAAAAGAACAGGTGCAGGTGGTATTCACCTGCAGGAGAAAATGAAAAATCCAGCGCTATGGTGAGTACGGTCACAATGGCAAAAAGCAGAGGGATTGCCAGCAGCGATATGTAGCTGTGTCCTGATACACCTCCCTTTATAACGGTAAGATAGTACATGCTGGCAAATACCAGCAGAGAAATAACCAGGTTATCTGCTGCCAGCAGAAAAATCAGAGCCAATATGGAAAATGCTGCCTTGAATCCGGGGTTTACATGACTCAGACCGGACTGAAAAGCCAGCTGATCGATGGACAGGGAATCGTGGCTGTGACCATGTTTATGTTTATGTCTGTGCCTGTGGTCAGGCCTGTGCGTATGTGAATCTGTATGGTTGTGATTATGCGAATCTGCGTGACTGTGATGGTACGGGGAAGCATTCATGATATTCATGGGATGTTTGTCCTTTCAGATAATATTGTTTACGGTCCGGAAACAGTCCGGAAACTTTCTGCAAAGAAAAAAGACCGGTGCTGTATGAAGCAGCATCAGTCTTTCCGGTCACAAAAATGAAAACTCTGTTCAGGATTCTATCCTGGAACGTTCGTAATAACGTCCGAAGAAGAAAAAGAAGACACCGCTTCCGATGGCAACCTGCAGACAGAACAGCAGGGATTCCACTTCTCCGGGAAGTTCCATGCCCAGAGCGGATTCAATGACAGGAGTGAACCAGGGGTCTACCTCTTCACCTGCCAGTTCGGAGATTGCTTCGCTTCCGGCATCGTCGGAGCCGCCGAATTCAGCGCTGCTGCCGTACATAACGAGAGGCACAATTGCGATTACAGCACAGAGAAGCAGTAATAAAACAGCCAGTTTACCTTTACTCATGGGATACCTCCTTTTTAGCCATAAATCCGAGATTGACCAGATCACTTGTTGCAAAGCTTTCCAGTCCCATGATAACCACAACGGTGATCAATCCTTCAATCACTGCCAGCGGAATCTGTGTTACTGCGAAAATGCTGAGGAATTCGGCCATGGAAGCGGCAAAACCGCCTTCTGCTGCCGGGTAGGCCAGTGATAATTCAAAAGAAGTTACGCAGTATGTAAACAGATCTCCCAGAGCGGCTGCCAGGAATACATTGACATATCTGGGAACGGGAGTCTTTTTCAGAAGCTTGTAGATCAGCCAGGAAAGCAGAGGTCCCGCAATGGCCATGGAAAAAATATTGGCTCCCAGTGTAGTCAATCCGCCGTGCGCCAGCAGAATTGCCTGAAACAGCAGAACGATTGTTCCGATGATTGCCGTAACACAGGGGCCGAAAAGGATGGCACAGAGGCCGGTACCGGTCATATGGGAACAGCTGCCTGTTACAGAAGGGATTTTCAGAGCGGACAGGATAAATGCATAAGCGCCTGCCATGGCCAGGATCACCACCAGCTTGCGGTTCTCCGCCAGTGTCTTATTGATTTTCATGAATCCTGCTGCAACAAAAGGAATGCAGAGGACACCCCACATAATGCAGTAGGCAGGCGGCAGCATACCTTCCATGATATGCATGGCATTCGCCACCGGAGCTGCAGCCGCCGTTAAAGCTGCCACACTGCACAGAGCCAGAAGATTTTTCTCTTTTCTGTTCATAGTTGTCTCCTTGTAAAATATTAGTTTTGGAAATATTGATAAAGATTTTCAATTTATGGAAATTATACAACTGATCACAACATGGGTCAATTAAATTACAGCAGTTTCATGATACGAATATGAAATGAATGATTCCATATGAGAATAGTGGAATGAAATTAATATATTCTTAAACATTTAACTGATTTTTTTTTAAAGCATAAAATGATATAGTATCAGCAGATGGAGGTACAGGTTTCTATGTATAAAATACTGGTTTGTGATGATGAAAAAGATATTGTATCGGCTCTGAAGATTTATCTGGGAGCGGAAAATTACGAAGTTGTGGAGGCTTCCAACGGGAAGGAGGCCGTTAAGATTGCAAAGGAACAGGAACTGCACCTGATTCTTCTTGATATTATGATGCCTGTGATGGACGGAATCAGTGCACTCAATGAGATCCGTCAGTTTTCCAATGTGCCGGTGATTCTTCTGACCGCGAAAAGTGAGGAGATTGACATGATTCTGGGATTGAATGTGGGTGCCGATGATTATATTACGAAGCCGTTCCGTCCGGTGGAACTGCTGGCCCGTGTGAAGGCGCAGATCCGGCGTTACATGATGTTCGGCGGCGGTGCAGCTGCATCTTCGGAGATGGAGAAACAGGTGATCCGTATCGGCGGAATCGAGCTGGATGATGCCAGCAAACGGGTTACGGTCGAAGGGGAGGAAGTAAATCTGACACCCACCGAATATGCTATGCTGAAGCTCTTTATGGAGAATCCCGGGCGCGTATTTTCTCCTGCGGCCATCTATCAGACCGTCTGGAATGAATCCTACACCGGTTCGGACCGCACAGTGCCGGTTCATATCCGCCATCTCAGGGAAAAAATTGAGATCAACGCGGCCAGCCCCCGCTATCTGAAAGTGGTATGGGGGCAGGGTTATAAATTTGATGGAGGTGGGCGATGAAATGTTTGCTGTTTCGGGCCAGACGCAGCAGTATTCTGCAGTGGTTTGTGCTGATCTGCTTTTCGGTTTTTACCGGTATGCTGATTGCCGCTGCAGTGATTGCAAGAATCATGCTTCATTTCGGGATGCAGTATGATCCGATGACAGGTGAAAACAATTTTTCCGACTGGCTGACGGATCGTGTTCTGGAATATGACTCGGCGTACTCTTTTTTCATGTCCATGAGGGCGATTCTTATGGAGATGGTGAACTCATGGAATGTTTATATATGGGTTCTGGCGGCATCTGTCATGGTGCTGATTCTGATGTTCTGTTATCTGATCGCTTCCGCCGGCTACCACGGAAAGGAAAAAAAACCCTGTCTCAGGGGCCTGGAGAGAATTCCTTTTGATATCTCGCTGCCGGTTCTGGTTACAGTTCTGCTGATTCTGCACAGTCTGCTGCTGGATTACGTATATTACAACTACTGGGTTTCATATGCTGTAATGGGAGGAATCTGTGCGGGGATGGCGGAAATTTTCTGTGCAGTGCTGCTTCTGCGTCTGATTGCAGCAAAAACGCGCACAGGAACTCTGTTTTCCGGCATGATTACGGTGCGTCTGTTCCGTGCGGTCGGAAGATGCATACGCGGTATTCCTTTCATATGGAAGGCTGCTCTGATCTGGGGCAGTTGTCTGAGTGTGCTGTATCTGTTCGGGGTGTGGTTGTGCTGGATGATCTTTTATGATGCTGATCTTTTTGTACTTTTGTGGACGGCAGTTGTTTTCCTTGTGTTCATCGCCGGAATCTGGGTGATTCTGCAGATGAATCTGGTGAAGCAGAAAGCGCATCAGCTGGCGGAAGGTGACCTGGAATCAAGCGGAGCAGGTCAGGAAGCAAAAACAGATCTGCAGAAACAGAGAGAGCTGCCTCTGCTTCCGGCTTTTCGCAGCTGTCTGGAGGATCTGGACCGTATTTCAGACGGGATGAATATCATTGTTGATGAAAAGATGAAAAGTGAACGGTTTCAGACAGAACTGATTACCAATGTTTCTCATGATATTAAAACACCGCTGACGTCTATCATCAATTATCTTGATTTTCTGTCTCAGGAGGAAAAGAAGGAGAACCGGAATCCGCAGGTGGTGCAGGAATATATTGAGGTGCTGGACAGGCAGTCGGTACGGTTGAAAAAGCTGATCGAGGATCTGATTGAAGCATCGAAGGCTTCCACCGGGTCGCTCAGCATCAGCAAAGAACCATGTGAACTGGGGATTTTCCTGCAGCAGCTGGCAGGTGAGTATGAGGAACGTCTGGAAAGGGCCGGTCTGAAGCTGAATATGGCACTGCCGGAAGAAAAGATTTATGTGGAGGCGGACGGCAGATATCTGTGGAGAGTTCTTGACAATCTGCTTCAGAATGTCTGTAAATACGCAATGGCCGGCACCCGGGTCTATCTGCAGCTGCAGAAAAAAGCGGGGCAGGCCATCATTGTAATAAAAAACATATCCGCTTCCGAACTGAATATTCAGCCGGAAGAACTGATGGAACGTTTTGTCCGCGGGGACCGTTCCCGCCATACGGAAGGAAGCGGTCTGGGACTGTCCATCGCAAAAAGCCTTACGGAATTACAGGGAGGAAAGTTTGCCATCGAAGTGGATGGCGATCTGTTCAAAACTGCGGTTGGTTTTCCGGTAATCGATCCGCCTGCTGTCGAAGAAGCAGAGAAGACGGAGCAATTACCGGAAAAAACCGGGGAAACAAATGGCGGTACTGAGTATATGACGGATCTTTCAGCCGATGATGGATCCGTCAGCAGTTCAATCAGTCTTCTGCAAAACGAAGTCTGACAGCTGCTTCCAGAACACTTGCAGTGACTTCACTGCCGCCGAAAGCTGCACTGTTGATTCTCAGCTGGTTGCGTTTGTTGGCACCCATCTCGTCGCCGGTTACGTATTTATAGTAGCCTGCTCTCTGAGAACTTTTCTTTCTCAGGAGGCGGGCTGCTTTTTCTCTCGTCATGGTCTGGTCGGTATTGAGAGTGGGATCGTTGAGAATCCTTTCGATCCGGTAGTCATCCGGAGCCCAGATAAATACGTTCATAACATCGTCACGGTCTTCCAGAACGTAGTCGGCGCAGCGGCCGACGATAATGCAGGAATCGCCGTCGGCCAGCTGACGGATAATGTCGCACTCTGCGTGCATCAGTTCATCCGCGATCAGGGGTGTTCCCGTTGAACCGATGGACAGAAGGCTTTTGCGAAGTACCGTCATGGATTCGTCTTCCTGTACGAGACAATCTTTTACGAATCCGGTTTTTTCCACAGCCATGTCGATCAGGGTACGGTCATAGCATCTGACACCCAGTTTTTTAGCCAGCAATTTGCCGATTTCCGCACCGCCGCTTCCAAATTCTCTTCCGATTGCGATTACAAAATGTTTCATATATAAACCCTCCTTTCGGGAAATAGATAGAATAAACAGTCTTCTATTGGTTAAATTATATAATATTTTCAAAATTTAGTCAACAAAAAAGAAGATAGTCACAAAAAACAAGGTATATTTAAGATAAATTCCTAAAAAATCAGAAAACTGGTACAATAACATCAAAAAAACGTGCAGGAGAAAAAACGATACTTTACATAAATTTTACATTGAACTCAAATAATATTTACAAACGTGATTTATACTGCTCATGACTGTTAAATATGGAAAACAGTTCATTTTTTTGCTTTTGAAATGTAAAATGGAGGTAAAGTTTATGGACGTATTCAGTGTCCTGACCATGATCGGCGGTCTGGCCCTGTTTCTCTACGGTATGCATACCATGAGCGACGGCCTTTCCAAATTGTCCGGTGGTCATCTTGAAAAAATACTGGAAAAGCTGACTTCCGGCCCGGTTCGGGCGGTGCTGCTCGGTGCAGCGGTAACAGCGGTAATCCAGTCATCTTCCGCAACCACAGTTATGGTGGTGGGATTTGTCAATTCCGGTATCATGAAGCTTTCCCAGGCAATCGGTATTATCATGGGTGCCAATGTGGGAACCACCATCACTTCATGGATATTGAGTCTGAGCGGTATTCAGGGCAGCAGCCTTTTTCTTCAGCTGCTGAAGCCGTCGTCGTTTTCTCCTGTGCTGGCCGTAATCGGTGTAGCCATGATCATGTTTTCAAAAGAGGAGAAGAAACGTGATGTGGGCAATATTCTGGCCGGTTTTGCGGTTCTGATGTTCGGGATGGAAACTATGAGCGATGCAGTGGCACCGCTGGCGGATGTACCCGAATTTACCAGTATTCTGACCATGTTTTCCAATCCTCTTATGGGTATTCTGGCAGGTGCCCTGCTGACCGCGGTGATTCAGAGTTCTTCTGCATCAGTGGGTATTCTGCAGGCTCTGTCTGTGACGGGGGCTGTCAGCTATTCCGCAGCGGTTCCCATTATTCTGGGACAGAATATCGGTACCTGCGTGACTGCTCTGCTTTCCGCAGCCGGAGCCAATAAAAATGCGCGCCGTGCGTCGATTGTACATCTGTATTTCAATATTATCGGTTCCCTGCTGTTCATGGGGGTATTTTATGGAGCCAACGCAATTGTTCATTTCAGCTTTATGGAAGATGCGGTGGGACCGGCTGAAATAGCTGTCATTCATTCAATTTTCAATATTTCCGCAACTCTGGTTCTCCTTCCGTTTACAAAAGCACTGGAAAAGCTGGCATATCTGACTATCAAGGACGATCCCGGTACAGTGCCCGGAGAAGCGAAAGAAACCTATACGCTGCTGGATGAACGTTTCCTGTCAAGACCGGGTTTTGCTGTTTCTCAGTGTAAAAATGTGGCATGTGAGATGGCAGAGATGGCGCTGAAAGCGTTTGTGATTTCTCTTGAGCTGCTGACGGAATATGATGAATCGAAGGCTCAGGAAATTGTGCGTCTGGAAGATGAGGTGGACCGGTATGAGGATGAACTGGGGACTTATCTACTGAAGCTGTCCGACTATGATGTTACTACCAGTGACAGCAGGACGATGAACCTGATTCTTCATTGTATGAATGATTTTGAACGAATTTCCGATCATGCGGTCAATATTCTTGATTCCGCCAGAGAAATGCATGATAAAGAACTTCATTTTACTGATAAAGCGGAAAAAGAGATGCAGATTTATTCGGAGGCTCTGAAAGATATTCTCTACATGGCGGTGTATTCTTTCCAGAAAGAGGATCTGGCTACAGCTCACGAAATCGAGCCTCTGGAGGAAGTAATCGATCACCTCAGTGAAAAGCTGCGGGATAAACATATCAATCGTATGAGAAAAGGAAAATGTACTATTGAAATGGGCTTCGTTCTGACCGATATCGTGACTAATTTCGAACGTGTGGCCGACCACTGTTCCAATATCGGAATCTGTCTGATCCAGGTGAGCCAGAATGAATACGAGACGCATGGATATGCTCTCGATATCAAAGAACAGGATATTTCCGAGTTCAATGCAAAATGTCTGCATTACGAGAAAAAGTATGTTTTGCCTGAATAAAATATTTCGCCTGAATATATGTCCCAAACGGCTGCATTTACGGTATAATTCAGGCAGGAGGGATGAAAATGGCATTGATTTATATCGTTGAAGACGATAATGATATCAGGGAAATTGAAGTGCTTGCACTGGAAAACAGCGGATATACGGTGGAAGGATTTCCCTGTTCCAGAGATTTTTACAGGAAGATAGGACAGCGTCTGCCGGAACTGATTATTCTGGATATTATGCTTCCGGATGAGGATGGTCTGGAGGTGCTGAAAAAGCTGCGGTCTGATGCGGTGACGCGAAATATCCCTGTCATCATGGTAACAGCAAAGACAACGGAACTGGATAAAGTCCGCGGACTTAATATGGGGGCCGATGATTATCTGGCAAAACCGTTCGGTATCATGGAACTGATTGCCCGTGTGAAAGCCATGCTGCGGCGCAGTCAGGTGCTGCATGAAGAGAAATTTTATCACTGCGGGCCGATTTTTATGGACGATGAGAAGCGGGCGGTGTATATTGATGATAAACCCTGTGAACTGACCTTCAAAGAATATGAGCTTCTGAAAATTCTGCTTCAGAATGCGGGAATTGCCCTGCCGCGAGATCTGATTATGGACAGAATCTGGGGATTTGATTATCAGGGCGAGTCCAGAACACTGGATATGCATATCAAGACACTGCGTCAGAAACTGGGGGAATATGGAAGCTGCATCAAAACAGTGCGGAATGTGGGTTACAGGCTGGAGTCCTGACAGGATTCGGGAACGCTGTGTACAGGTGGAGAAAACAGCAGAAATGCACAGATAAGGGATAGCAGAAAAGATGGCAGCTGAAAGAAAAACAGCAGAAAGGCAGGCAACAGGCATGAAGAAAAAATTACTGAAACAGATGATCCTTATCGGAATTTCCACGGCAGTTGCTGCGGTTCTGCTGTGCACGGCTGTTTTTTATGAATTGTTCCGTCAGCAGATTCTGGAGGAACTGAGGGAATACGCACAGGTGCTGTCCCAGTCGGAGGACGCTGTTTGTTCCGGCGATTTTGTCTTTCTGAAAGACAGCAGGGTGACTGTGGTGGATTCCGACGGAATTGTAATCTATGACAGCAATGTGGAGGACAGTACCAGAATGGAGAACCATTCAGATCGTCCGGAGATCCGGGATGCTGAAAAAGAAGGAGAAGGATACGATTCCAGGCTGTCGAAAACACTGGACAGAAGCATGTTTTACTATGCTGTCCGTATGAAAGACGGTTCCATCATGCGGGTGTCCAGGGAATCCAGCAGCATCTGGGGGATGATGTTCCATGCCATGCCCATCTGCGTCGTAATCTGTATTCTGATCTGTGTCACCTGCGTCTGCCTGTCCAAAATTCTTACCGATAAGCTGGTAGAACCCATTGACCGGATGGCGGGAGATCTGCAGCGGCTCAATACGGATGATGTCTATCCGGAACTGGTGCCGTTCATCACAACGATCCGCAAGCAGCACGAGAATATCATGAAAAACGCGCTGATGCGCCAGCAGTTTACGGCCAATGTATCCCATGAACTGAAAACGCCTCTGACAGCTATCTCCGGATATGCGGAGCTGATTGAAAACGGGATGGTACCCGCGAAGGATACGGCTTCCTATGCGGCCCGTATTCATACGAATGCAAACCGCCTTCTGACGCTGATCAATGATATTATCAAACTTTCGGAGCTGGATGATGTGGAGAATGAACTGAAACCGGAGCTGTTTGATCTGAGCGGGCTGGCTAAAAAGTGCATGGAGGGTCTTCAGCTGGCGGCCCAGAAGAGAAATGTTCATATCCAGTTTGTAGGTGCCAGCAGATGTATGCTTTATGCAGATCCGTCCATGATTGAGGAACTGATCTACAATCTGTGTGATAATGCAATCCGGTATAATAATCAGAACGGACAGGTTTGGGTGGAAACTTCCGTACGGGCGGGCAATAAGCCGGTGCTGACGGTGCGGGATACAGGGATCGGCATTCCCGGCGAAGCACTGGATCATGTATTTGAGCGGTTTTACCGGGTGGATAAAAGCCGCTCCAAATCTACGGGAGGAACGGGTCTGGGACTTGCCATCGTCAAGCATATCGTGTCCAGACACAATGCAGAGCTGGATATCTCCAGTGAACCCGGAATCGGAACAAGAATCTCCGTCATTTTTCCGTCACAGCAGAAAGAGCAGAGTTCTGTTTAAGACACGTTTTTTTCAGGCACAGTCGCGGACTGTGCCGTTTTTTACATTTTCCCCCCTGACAGTTGACAAGAATGTATCTTGAAATGACGAGAAAAAGAGTTTACAATAGTAAAGTACTGAATGATACAGAAATTAAGGATGGATACAAAATGGAAATGAGATATGAAAGGCAGTACAGCCGGCAGCTGAACCGTGACATGGAATTCAAAATCTATGGTCATGCAGGAAAGCCGATGCTGTATATCCCGTGCCAGAACGGCCGGTTTTTTGATTTTGAGAACTTCAGGATGGCAGACAGACTGAGTCCCTGGATCGAAGCCGGTAAGCTGCAGGTTTTTTCAGTGGATACCATGGATTCGGAAAGCTGGTCCGATGCATACGGAGACTGCAGAAGAAGGATCGAACGTCATGAGCAGTGGATCAGTTATCTGATGCTGGAGATTGTTCCCCGGATGATCGCACGGGCAAAGGAACGTAATCAGGAGGACAATCCGAAGCTTCTGACCTTCGGATGCAGTATGGGTGCCATGCATGCGGCCAACCTGTATTTCCGCTTTCCCGACGTGTTTGAGGGCGGTCTGGCACTGAGCGGTCTTTACGATGCACAGTTCTGCTTCGGCGGCTATATGGATGATCTGGTTTATGCCAATTCTCCGGTTAATTACCTGGCCAATATGCCCGCTGATCACCCCTATATGGATCTGTACCGGGACGGCAGAATGATCATCTGTGTCGGTCAGGGTGCATGGGAAAACGAAACTCTGGACGGAACCAGACGGCTGGATGCGGTTCTGAGAAGCAGGGACATTCCTGTCTGGGTGGATTTCTGGGGCTATGATGTCTGTCATGACTGGGACTGGTGGTACCGGCAGGTGGACTATTTCATGCCGAAGCTTCTTGGTGAAGAGTAGGAACAGTTAACTTTATGCAGCTTTATGGAATTTATTTATCAACATGCTTTCAGGAGTAGTGAGAATTACATTATGAAGAATTTTATTTTTATTTCGCCGAACTTCCCTTCCAATTACTGGCAGTTCTGCGATCGTCTGGCAAAAAACGGAATGAATGTACTTGGAATCGGCGATTGTCCTTACGATGAACTGGAACCCGGTCTGAAGGGTGCTCTGAAGGAATATTACAAAGTAAGCAATCTGGAGAATTATGATGAGGTTTACCGTGCGGTGGCATTTCTGATTTTCCGCTACGGCAGGATCGACTGGATTGAGAGCAATAACGAGTACTGGCTGGAGCGGGATGCACAGCTGCGTACCGAATTCAACATCAATACGGGATTCAAATCACAGGATATGCCGAAGATCAAATACAAATCCAAAATGAAAGAATATTATCAGAAAGTGGGGATTCCTGTTGCCAGATACCATATTGTGGATGACCGGGAGGGATGCCTTTCCTTTATCCGTCAGGTTGGATATCCTGTCATTGTGAAACCGGATAACGGAGTCGGTGCCAATCATACCTGCAGGATAGCCTCCGAGGCAGATCTGGATGCATTCTTCGGAGAAATGCTGCCGGTGACCTATATTATGGAAGAATGTGTCAACGGACAGATCTGTTCCTATGATGCCATTATCGATTCCCAGGGCAACCCTGTTTTCGAATCCGGCAATGTGACCTGCTCTTCCATCATGGATATTGTAAATGACGGTATGGACAGCTTCTATTATATTGTAAAGGAACTGGCGGATGATGTCCGCGAAGCCGGACGGAAGACAGTTAAAAGTTTCGGCGTCAGCAGCCGTTTTGTTCACTTGGAATTTTTCCGTCTGCTGGCCGATCAGGAAAGTCTCGGAAAGAAGGGCGATATTGTGGCGCTGGAAGTCAATATGCGCCCCAGCGGCGGCTATACCCCCGAGATGCTGAATTATGCCAATGGTACGGATGTTTACAAGATCTGGGCTGATATGATTGCCTATGACAGCACACAGTTCCCTCAGATGGGCCATTATTACTGTGCTTTTGCCGGACGGCGTGACGGAAGCAGCTATGCGCTGGATGACAACAGTCTGATCGGCAAATATGCCATGGAAGTCTGCCAGTGCAGCAAGATTCCGGACGCACTTTCCGGAGCCATGGGCAACCGTATGATTCTGGCCAAATTTGATTCCTATGATCATATGCAGGAATTTTTCGCCGATGCGGCAAGGAAAAAGTAAAAGGGCGGAATATATCCCCCCCGGGGGGTTGTCTTCGCAGGAAAGTAACGATATAATGGATGAAGCGGCAAAGATACCGTGCCCGGCAGGGGGAACAGTGCCGGCGGGGAAAGGAGATACTTATGCAGGAATATGAACTGGTCTGGGAAATCTTCAATGAATGTGCCAACAATCAGATGAGAGATGTATTTTTCAGGGAACTTGCCACAGATGATCCGGAAGCGGAGGTCAGACGCATTCTGAAGGACAGTGCCAATGCCGTGATCACAAGAGAAGATCTTTCCGATGGCTCCATTGTATTCCATGTGGATGTTTCCGGACTTCTGCAGCGGTATACTTTTACGCCAATCTAAAGGTTTTTCTGAAAGGAGTTTTTGATATGATGCACGAGGGACACCATCACGATCACGAATGCGCCCATGAACATACACATGGAGGGCATACTCATACACATGAGCATACACATGAACCGGCAGCAGGTGCCGGCGAACCTGTAAAGAGAGCAGTTACCATGCTCAACTATATGTACAGCCACAATTCCGATCATACGGAAGAACTGGCTGAGATGGCTGAAAAGCTGCGCGGTCTTGGTGAGACGGCAGCGGCCGATGAGATCGATGGCGCAGTAGCAGCATTCCGTGAAGGCAATGCAAAGCTTCATGAAGCGCTTCATAAAATCGGCGGCTGATAGCGAAGGAGGTTTTTAATATGTGTCTTGCAAAAGTTTACGGTCAGAAGAATGATGACGCGGAGGTTTTACTGGCAGACAGCATCGCCAATATCTATCTGGAGGCAGACAATAAAATCCGCATGCTGGACATCTTCGGAGATGAGACAGTAGTGGAGGGAACTCTGCTGAATATGGATCTGGAGAGAAATACCGTAAGAATTGCACTGGCTCAGTAAGTGACAGGATGGGCTGCTGCGCGGAATATTTGGTTCCGGCAGCAGCCCATTTTGTCATTTACCGGCGGAATTTCTGTTCAATGATCTGCTGGGACCGGGTGAGTGTCTGTTCCAGCTTTTCCAACAGATCAGGATGCCCCTGGCAGGCCTCTTTTAATAAAGCAATCTCATCATACAGCCCTTTTCCGTGGGGAACCAGATAGGCACCGGCATCGCTGCCTGCTGCAATATGAACGCCTTTTTCCAGGGCAAGGCGGACATTTTCCATATGAGAATCAGTAATCCGGGTGACAGCATCCTCGCAGAAGCGGCCGCATCCCCGCAGATTACCGCAGGTCGCCAGAGTGGGAACCAACACGGCTCCTGTTTCCAGAAACAGTTCCCGGCAGGCATCATCCATGTAGTAGCCGTGCTCAATGCTGTCACAGCCGGCCTCCAGTGCCCAGCAGATCTGCTGCGGGGTATTGACATGGACCATTACGGCAAAACCCTCCTGGTGGGCGATGGAAACCATCTCCCGGATCAGAGCGGGTTCGCGCAGCGGTGTGGAGACCTTTCCGAATTCATCAAAATCAAGAATGCCGGAAGCCATAATTTTGATAAAATCTCCGCCTTCCCGGGAAACTCGGGAGACAAGGGCTGCGTATTCTTCAATGGTGTCAAATCCATGTCCCACGATTCCGCCGTAATAACCGTTTTTGTGTATGGCAAAAATGGGTGTCCGGTAGTCAATTCCGTAAAGCGGAGCAAGTTCTGCGGCTCTGGCTGAAACACCCAGAGCGTCACCTCCGTCGCGGACAAACGTAATTCCGGCTTTCTGATAAGCATGAAATGCCTCATGAATAATGGAATCCTGCACATGATCTTTGTGCAGGGAAACGGCGGCTTTATAATTTTTGCCGTCCATAATGATATGCGCGTGGCATTCTCCGTACATGACTGAAAAACCTCTTTTCTGCATGCAGTCTGCAGCATCCGTATTCTGCGGGTGAACAAACTTCAGTGATTTATGTAGTATCTGTTTTCAGTTTACACCTGCCGCCGTAAAAAAACAATGATATGTCCAAAAGGGGAGAGAAAAAACGGGATTTTCTGGTGAAAAACGGGATTGTATTTGCAGAAAGGCAATGCTATACTAATGGAAGCCTGAATATGATGGAATATCAGTCAAGCTGATACAGATTTTAATGGAAAAGGAGTGTAGGTATGGAGAGATTAGGTAAATGCCTGAGTAAATATCTGTTTATGTCAATGATGACATTGATGCTGGTACTCTTTGGGGGAATAACTGTTTTTGCTTCAGGCGATATCGGCAGTGACGTGGAAGAAAGTACCGGGGCTGCTGAAACTGAAGAAGATGTGGAAACAGCGGAAATGCTGGCAAAGCTGAACAATGTCAGACTTGAAGCTGAGGATACGGTTTACAGCGGGAAAGAAGCGAAACCTTCTGTAAAACTGCTGTATACAGATGAGGAATCGGGTGTAACAGACGAAGATGTCACCATGCTGTTTGTATTTGAAACATCCTGTAGTGATATTGATGCTAAAAAAGATGCTGCAGTGACTGCAGCGGTCAAAGGATATTATAAAAAAGAAAGTGGAGAAGAGGTTCTTTTTGATTCTGAAGTGCAGCTGACAGCCGGCTTCGAAATCAAACCCCGTAAGATTGATTCGTTGAAGCTGAACAGTACTGCATATACCTATAATGGAACGGCTCAGAAACCGGTTCTGACGGTTAAAGCCGGTAACGTTACGCTGTCTTCCAAAGATTATTCGTTTACTATTACCGACAGCAAGGGTAAGAAAGACAGCAGCATCAATGTGGGTACAAAGACCGTTACTGTAAAAGGAAAAGGCAATTATACGGGGACATTGGCAAAGACGTACACGATTAAGGCGAAAAGTATTTCTTCAGCCTCTGTTACTCTCACTGCAAAGAAATATTCCTATAACGGGAAAGACAGAAAACCCGGAGTTACAGTAAAGACGAAACTTTCTTCAGGTACTGTTACTTTAAAGAAAGACAGAGACTATACGGTTACTTACAGCAGCAACTGCAAGAGTATCGGGACGAAAAAGGTTACAATCAAAGGTAAAGGCAATTATTCCGGCCAGACCAAGACGTATACATATACTGTTGTGCCTGAGAAGGCATCCGGCCTGAAAGTGGCAGAGCGCAGCAGCGATTCTCTTAAGATTACATGCAAAAAAGCAAAGGCCTCCGGCTGCAAATATCAGTTTATTCTGAAAAAATATGATTCTTCTTCCAAAAAATGGGTGAATGTCAGCACGAAGAAAACAAGTTCTCCTTCGGCCGTATTCAGCGGCCTGAAATCAGGGACGGCATATGCCTGCTATGTAAGGATTTACAAGACAGTCAGTTCAACTACTTACACGGGCGAAACTTCTTCTGTGATGAAAACCGCCACCAGTCCCACCAGACCTGTTATGTCCTATGCAGTCAAAACAGGAAGCAGCAGCATGAAGGCAGTCTGGAAAGCGGTATCGGCAGCAACCGGCTATGAAGTTCAGTATTCAACAAAATCGGATTTTTCTTCCAATGTTAAAACAGTTACCGTGAAAGGAAGAACAACGACTTCCAAAAAGATTTCCGGCCTGAACAGCAGCGGAACCTATTATGTGAGAGTCAGAGCATACCGTACCTATAACGGGAAGACCTACAGAAGCTCCTGGAGCAGTAAGGTATCAACCTATTATTCCAACGTGTATGCCTCCTATACTACATCTTATGACAGCAGCAATACAAATCGTTCCACCAACCTGAGACTGGCATGCAATGCAATCAACGGAAAGATTCTGGCGAATGGAGATACATTCTCTTTTAACGGAGTTGTGGGAGAACGTACAGCAGCCAAAGGTTATAAAGAGGCTATCATTTACGAAGGCGGACAGGAAGTAGGCGGCATCGGCGGCGGCATCTGCCAGGTTGCAACCACTCTGTTCAATGCAGCTCTGAAAGCCAACTTTACCATTGTGGAGAGACATCAGCACAGTATGACGGTTCATTACTGCCCGCTGGGATATGATGCAGCAATTGCATGGGGCAGCAAGAATCTGAGATTCCGGAACAATTCCGGAACCAGCGTGATGATTGACATTCACGCATCGGGCGGGACTCTGTCTGTAAGATTTCTGACCAATGTCTATAAGAAACCGCCGGCAGTCACTACAAAAGTCACTGTCAGCAACGGCGTTTACACACTGAGAAGATATGTAAACGGAAAAGTGAACTACACAACGACAAGTGATTATCTGGATAACTGATTCCGGAACTGAAAGGTATTCCGGGTTAGACTATACATCTGTCATGGACAGTCTGATATGCTGTTCATGACAGTGCCTGTTACAGGCATGAATTATACTGTGTAAAATCAGGAGGAAAAGATGAGCGTTAAAAGAATCTACGTTGAGAAAAAAGAGCCTTTTGCAGTTGCAGCCAAGGAACTGAGGCATGAAATCCGCGGATATCTGGGAATCAGAACCGTAACAAAAGTGCGGGAACTGATTCGCTATGATGTGGAGAATATTTCAGAAGATATCTATCAGAAGGCTGTTAATACTATTTTTTCAGAGCCCCCGGTAGATGACGTATATGAAAACAGTTTTCCTGCTCAGGAAGGCGATTTGATTTTTTCTGTTGAATTCCTTCCCGGTCAGTTTGATCAGAGAGCGGATTCTGCGGAACAGTGTGTCAAGCTTCTGAAAGAAGATGAGACACCGGTCATCCGGTCTGCTGTAACTTATGTGATCAGCGGTGAACTGACAGATGCAGAGGCTGCTGCAATTAAAGCACATTGTATTAATCCGGTGGATTCCAGAGAAGCATCTGCAGAGATTCCGGATACACTGGTAGCTGTATATGATGAACCGGCAGATGTACTGATCTTTGACGGGTTCAGTACCATGCCTGAGGCAGAACTGAAAAAACTGTATGATTCCCTGGGTCTGGCCATGACATTTAAGGATTTCCTTCATATTCAGAACTATTATGTTTCAGAAGAGCACAGAGATCCGTCCATGACAGAAATCCGTGTGCTGGATACATACTGGTCTGATCATTGCCGTCACACCACATTCCAGACAGAACTGAAAAATGTGGAATTCATGGACGGTGATTACAGAGAACCCATCGAAAACACATATAAACAGTATCTGGCTGACCGGGAGGAAATCCTGAAAGGACGCTCTGATAAATTCGTCTGCCTGATGGATCTGGCTCTTATGGGCATGCGAAAACTCCGCAGCGAAGGCAAACTGCAGGATCTGGAGGAATCCGATGAGATCAATGCCTGCAGTATTGTGGTTCCCGTGGAGATTGACGGTGTTACGGAAGAATGGCTGGTCAACTTCAAGAATGAAACGCATAATCATCCTACTGAAATCGAACCTTTTGGTGGTGCTGCTACCTGCCTCGGCGGCGCAATCCGTGATCCGCTGTCAGGACGTACCTATGTATATCAGGCCATGCGTGTAACAGGTGCTGCAGATCCCACATTACCGGTGGAACAGACTCTGAAAGGCAAACTGCCCCAGAAGAAACTGGTCCGCGGTGCGGCACAGGGATACAGCTCCTACGGCAATCAGATCGGTCTGGCAACCGGCTATGTTAAAGAAATCTATCATCCCGGTTATGTGGCAAAACGTATGGAGATCGGTGCCGTTATGGGCGCGGCTCCCAGACGTGCCGTAATCCGCGAGACGTCTGATCCCGGTGATATCATTATTCTTCTGGGTGGCCGTACAGGCCGTGACGGCTGCGGCGGTGCAACCGGATCATCCAAGGTTCATACGGAAGCTTCCATCGAAACCTGTGGTGCTGAAGTACAGAAAGGTAATCCGCCAACAGAACGCAAGATTCAGAGACTGTTCCGCCGTGAAGAAGTCAGCCATCTGATCAAAAAGTGCAACGACTTCGGTGCAGGCGGTGTATCTGTTGCCATCGGCGAACTGGCAGATGGTCTGAAGATCGATCTGGACAAGGTTCCCAAGAAGTATGCCGGCCTTGACGGTACTGAAATCGCAATTTCCGAATCTCAGGAAAGAATGGCGGTTGTAGTAGATCCCAAAGATGTGGCACAGTTCCTGGCTTACGCAGAAGAGGAAAACCTGGAAGCTGTCGAAGTGGCAGTTGTCACGGAATCGCCCCGTCTTGTCATGAACTGGAGAGGCAAGACCATCGTTGATATCAGCCGTGCTTTTCTGGATACCAACGGCGCTCATCAGGAAACCGATGTTACAGTAGAGATTCCTTCAAAAGAAGGCAGTCTGTTCCGAGAAGAACCGGTTGAAGATGTGAAAGCTGCATGGATCGATACATTAAAGGATCTGAATGTATGTTCACAGAAGGGTCTGGTAGAACGTTTCGACGGTTCTATCGGTGCAGGATCTGTATTCATGCCTTACGGCGGTAAATATCAGATGACAGAAACACAGGCAATGGTTGCCAAACTTCCTGTCCTGAAAGGAAAGACTGATACCGTGACTATGATGGCATACGGCTTTGATCCCTATTTATCTTCCTGGAGCCCTTATCACGGAGCTGCCTATGCGGTTGTATCTTCCGTTGCCAAGATTGTTGCCAACGGCGGTGATTATTCAAAGATCCGCTTTACATTCCAGGAGTACTTCAAACGTATGACAGAAGACAGCAGACGCTGGGGTGTACCGTTCTCCTCACTGCTGGGTGCCTACGATGCGCAGCTGGGATTCGGTCTTCCTTCCATCGGCGGCAAAGACAGCATGTCCGGCACATTTAATGAATTAAATGTACCGCCCACACTGGTTTCTTTCGCTGTTGATGTGGCAAGTGATAAGACCATCATCTCACCGGAACTGAAGAAAGCCGGCAACTGCCTGATGCTGTTTAAGATCGCAAGAGATGCTTATGACATGCCTGATTACGAACAGATTCGGGAATTATATGGATTTATCCATGAATCGATCAAAGCAGGCGATATCGTTTCTGCTTATGTTGTGGAAAGAAAAGGTATTGCGGAAGCTGTTTCCAAGATGGCCTTCGGCAATGCACTGGGCGCACAGCTGGATCCCAATGCACTGCGTGCATCCGAACTGTTTGCACCCGGCTGGGGCAACCTGATCTGCGAAGTTCCTGTAGGAGCTGTTGAAAAACTGTCTTCTCACGGTTCACTGGTCGGCAGTGTGATTAAGGAAGCTGTATTCAGCTATGGTACAACAGTTATCAGTATGGAAGATGCTGTGAAAGCATGGAATGAAACGCTGGAAAGAGTATTCCCTACCAATTCCAATGCCGACGCAGAACCTGCAAAATCAGAGCTGTTTGACGCAAAAGAGATTGTAATCTGCAAAAACAGAGTTGCAAAACCGAAGGTATTTATCCCTGTATTCCCCGGTACCAACTGTGAATACGACAGTGCGAAGGCGTTTGAGAATGCAGGTGCGGAAGTTATGACCCGCGTATTCCGCAACATGACGCCTGATAATATCCGTGAATCTGTGGATGAATTTGTAAAATGCATCGAGCAGGCTCAGATTATCATGTTCCCCGGCGGTTTTTCAGCAGGTGATGAGCCGGAAGGTTCCGCCAAGTTCTTTGCAACGGCATTCCGTAATGAAAAAGTGAAGGAAGCTGTGGAAAAGATGCTGAAAGAGAAAGACGGACTGATGCTGGGTATCTGCAACGGTTTCCAGGCACTGATCAAGCTGGGTCTTGTTCCTTATGGTACGATTGCTCCTCAGCAGGCGGATTCACCGACACTGACCTACAACACCATCGGCCGCCACGTTTCGAAGATGGTTTATACAAAGGTTGTTACCAATAAGTCTCCCTGGCTTGCACAGGCAG
>JBJELO010000204.1:0-8956 GCA_051879195.1 Lachnospiraceae bacterium | reverse complement strand
ATATCACTGTAACAGTGCTTATCGATCTGAATTGATAATTGAGTTAGTTTAATATAGATAAGCGTATCATTGGAAACAGTGGTACGCTTATTTTTTCCTGAAATATAACAGCAATTAATTTTGACCAATAGAGGGAGTTGATAAGATGGATCATGAGGTAAAAAATACTTCGAAACAATTTAAAGATGCTGAACTTTTTTCGGCGTATGCAGAAGAACACAAGGCCCGCAAATTGATTGCAGATTTTGAAAAGGAAGTAAAAACAAGAAATAATCGTCTGATAGAAAATACAGTAGTAGTTAAAGCATTAGATACGATAATAAATGATGAATCAAGTCCCTTTTGCACAGAAATTGAACCCGGTACGATATTGTTTAGAAGCCGTCCTGTCAATATTGATAATTTAGCAAATGATAGCTCTGGAATTAAACTTGCAGATGAAACAAAAATAACTGGTTATGATGAATATGATTCTAAAGAGGCACCACTATCTATTCCTGCATCAGGAAGAAGCAATATTGCAGGAATGTCATATTTGTATCTTGCTGATAAAGAATATACTTCTTGTGTAGAATGTCGTCCGGATTCGTTGGATTATATTTCAGTTGCTAAATTCAGAGTAAAGAAAAAATTAACATGTATTAATTTTGGTGATGATCAGACAGTTAATGTTTTTAAAAATTTTGAAGAAGAGTATGGAGTACGTCCGGGACGATTAATCACTCTGATAATGTGGGAATTTACTAAATTGGCGAAAAAACCTGAAGATTACTGGGCTTCACAATACATATCTGAATATGTGAGAAAATTTGGATTCGATGCAATTAAATACCAGAGTTCAATGTCATCAGGTATGAATTATACTATTTTTAACTGTGGATGTAATGCGGTTGAATTCGTAGAGAGTAGAATCGTAAAAATGATTTGCCAGGTTAATTATTTTGCAGATATTAATAATGAAAAGTTATTATCTGAAGATAAAAAGTATGTTTCCAGCATGTTAAATAGTGTTGAGTATAAAAAAATTGCGGGAAATTTTCAATCTTTAATTAGAAAACCTGCAAAGTCCAAGACGAATGAAGGACAATAAAGATATAATATTTGATTTACATTAAGAGCGTTTATTCCGCTGATCCGAGCGGCAGATAAGCGCTCTTTTTTTGTACCTAAAACGTGACCTGTTTTGTAAAGGAGGAGCGTATGGATTTTGAAAAATTCAAAGAGACCATCAGACAGGATTTACTGGAAAATCTTCCCCAGCTGGAAAAGGCAGGGATTGAGTTCCGGGATGTGGAGAAGCTGCAGAACCAGTCCTATACTGCGATGAGCATTACACCGGAGAATTCTGCCATAGGGGCTTCGGTTAACATCGAAAAGTATTATCAGCAGATGGAGAACGGGCGTACCTATGATGAGGTGCTCGATGTTCTGTCAGAGGAAGTTGTTCAGATCATGGAGGAAATACCTCAGGTAGATGCCGTGGCACTGACGGATTATGAGTCCATGAAGCCGCATCTGATGGTACAGATGGTTTCCACAGAACGGAATCAGGAGATGCTGGCTAAGGTTCCCCATAAGGAAATCGAAGATATGTCCCTGGTGTATCGTTTTGAACTGTCTTCCGGTGAAGAAGGACTTTACAGTACACTGATCCGGAATGAGGCTCTGGAGATGTACGGTATTACACCGGAGCAGCTTCATCAGGATGCCATGGAACAGGTGCCGCTTACACATCCCGCCAGTATCCGGAACATTGTTGAGGTCATGATGGCGCTGGGCGGTGAGGAGCTTCCGGAAGGAATATTTGACGATGCGTCCCCCATGTTTGTGGCTTCCGTTCCGGGTGGAGTGAATGGAGCCGGCGTGCTTGCGTATCCGGATTTTATGGAGCAGGGCGCTGCAAAGCTGGGAGGGGATTTCTTTGTTCTCCCGTCGTCAATCCACGAAGTGATCCTGCTTCCGGATGACGGGCAGATCAGCCCGGCGGAACTGAAGACAATGGTGATGGAAGTCAATGCCTCGGAAGTCATGCCGGAGGAACAGCTTTCCGACAATGTCTATCATTACGACAGCAAAGAAAAGATTTTTGAGCTGGCAGAGAAATTTGAAGCACGCCAGGCACAGAAAGAACGCGCTGCAGAAGAAAGAGAAGAACGTCCTTCTGTTCTCAAGACGCTTGGAGAGAAAAAGATGGAGTGTGCAAAGCAGGAGCCGCCCATCGGAAAAACGGTGAAACACAGCGGACCGGAATGGTAAAGGAGCGGGAGAAGCAAAATGAATGAAATCGGAAAAGAAGGAATTGCGGAAAAAGGGGACGGCCTGAAACAGAGCGCAGAAGCAAACCGGGAAAAACAGACGGTTCATGAAAAGCGTCATGAAAACAGATATGCAGATGATAAACCGAAAGACTGCAGTTACTGCTTTTTCTGGAAGAAAAACGAGACAGCATGCGGGCTGGGGCAGGAGAACTGTTATTACCTGATTCAGGTATCGGAACGGGGACCTTCCCTCTGTGATGGGTGTCCTTACAGACAGGATCATCCCTGCATCGGATGGTGTACCCAAAAGTTGCTGGGCCATGCTGGGCCAGGGGAAAAGGAGGTTTAGATGGAAAAACAGGAATATTTTGCCTTCCGCTACTATGAGCGGATCATGAAAATGAAACCGGAGGGTGGCAGAAAACAGGCAGCTGCTCCGAAATGCTGCCGGGATTGTGTCTATTACAGACCGCACTGGAAATACCGCAGCTGCCTCTATGCCCGCTGTCCGTTCCAGCCAGAACGCCGGACCATCCGGAAAAAGCCGCTTATGGGGGAGATTTTTCCGTTTGGCAGGCCGGGACCGGGGACGGTGATGGCCGGTGGCGTTTGATTATTTTTATGGCCGGGAATCCGAACAATATGCCTTTTACCGGATTCCCAAACTGCTGTTTACGGATGAAAAATTGAAAGGCCTTTCCACGGATGCCAAGCTGCTGTATGGGATTCTGCTGGATCGGGTGTCTTTGTCTGTGAAAAACGGATGGGTGGATAAAAAGGGGCGGGTCTATATCATTTTCACGCTCGAGGAGATCATGGAATCCATGGGATGTGCGGACCAGAAAGCAACCCGGCTGCTGGTCGAGCTGGAAAAGAAGTGCGGCCTGATTGAGCGGAAGCGTCAGGGTCTGGGAAAACCGACACTGATCTATGTGAAAAACTTTGTCTCTGCAGATGCGGAATCACGATTCCAGACTCGTGAAAATCACGATTCAGGAGTCGTGGAATTCACGAATCAGGACTCTCCAAAATCACGAGGAACTAATACTGATATAAATAATACTGATCCGAACGATACGGATCCTTTCTTTTCTTCCGGTATAGAAGGAAGGGAAAGGAAAGACAGCAGCGATTACGGATATTATCGGGAGTATTTTATGGAGCAGCTGGCATTTACTTACCTGGTGCAGGACTATCCTTATGACAGGGCGGTTCTGGAAGAAATGCTGGAACTGCTGGTGGATACGGTGTGTACCAAACGGAAAGTGGTTCGGATTGCGGGGGATGATAAACCGGCGGAGGTGGTCAAAGGGCAGCTCATGAAACTGGATGACAGCCATATCCGTTTCGTGCTCCGCTGCATGAAGGAGAATACAACAAAGATCCGGAACATGCGGCAGTATCTGCTGGCAGCTCTTTATAATGCCCCGATGACCATCCACAACTATTATTCCTCCCGGGTGAGTCATGATATGGCGAACGGACAGTGCAGATCTGAAGAAGAGAGGTGATCATGATTGTCGAGGAAAACAACGGTAATGGCGGTGGTCAATCAGAAAGGGGGAACCGGTAAAACAACCACATGTGAAAATCTGGGGATCGGACTGGCACGGGAAGGGAAAAAGGTCCTTCTGGTAGATACGGACCCGCAGGCAAGTTTGACCATCAGCATGGGAAATCCGAGACCGGATGAACTGGATGTCACTTTGAGTGATCTGATGAAAAAAGTCATGGAAGAGGAGCCGATTGAACCTGGGGAGGGAATTCTTTCCCATGGGGAAGGCGTGGATCTGCTGCCTGCCAATATCGAGCTTTCCGGGCTGGAGGTTTCACTGGTCAATTCCATGAGCCGGGAGACGATCCTGAAACAGTATCTGGATTCCGTAAAAGACCGGTATGACTATGTGCTGCTGGACTGTATGCCCAGCCTTGGGATGCTGACCATCAATGCACTGGCGGCATCCAATGAGGTGCTGATCCCGGTGCAGGCGCAGTATCTGTCAGCCAAAGGTCTGGAACAGCTGCTCCAGACGATCCGCAAAGTACGGCGTCAGATCAATCCCAGACTGAAAATCGAGGGGATCCTGCTGACCATGGTGGACAGCCGTACCAACTATGCAAAAGAAATCAGTGCCCTGATTCGGGACACCTATGGCAGAAAAATCAAAGTGTTTGAAACGGATATTCCCCACTCGGTACGGGCGGCCGAAATCAGTGCGGAAGGAAAAAGCATTTTTCTGCATGATCCGAAAGGAAAGGTGGCGGATGCTTACCGTGCCCTGACGAAGGAGGTGCTGGAAAATGCCGAAAAAAGGCGCAAACATCAGCTTGACCAGTTACGATGACATTTTTTCCACGGAAGAAAGCCGATCAGAGGAAAAGCTGGAAAAAGTACAGATGATTCCGCTGTCGGAACTGCATCCGTTTAAAAACCATCCGTTTAAGGTATTGGACGATGAGGCGATGTTGAGAACGATTGAGAGTGTATCCCAGTATGGCGTCCTTGTTCCCGGTATTGTCAGGCCCAGGCCGGAGGGCGGATATGAAATCGTTGCCGGCCACCGGAGACACCATGCCCTGGAACTGATCGGGAAAGAGACCATGCCGGTGATTGTCCGGGAAATGGATGATGATACCGCAGTGATCCAGATGGTGGATTCCAATTTTCAGCGTGAAAATGTACTTCCGAGTGAAAGAGCATTTGCATTTCGCATGAAACTGGAAGCGATTAAGCATCAGGGTGCACGCTCAGATTTAACTTCTACGCAAGTTGCGCAGAAGTTATCAGTGGAAAAAGTAGGTGAAGATGCAGGTGTCAGTAAAGATACAGTCCGGCGCTATATCCGTCTGACAGAACTTATCCCCGAACTTCTGGAAATGGTGGATACAAAACAGATCGCTTTTAATCCGGCAGTAGAACTTTCCTATTTAAAAAAAGAGGAGCAGAAAGAATTTCTGGTGGCAATGGATTATGCGCAGGCTGCTCCCTCCCTTTCCCAGGCACAGCGTTTGAAAAAGTTCAGTCAGGAAGGAAAATGTTCTCTGGATGCCATGTGTGCCATTATGGCAGAGGAAAAGAAGGGGGATCTGGGCAGGGTGACCTTGAAGGGCGATGTGCTGAAGAAATATTTTCCCCAGTCTTATACACCCAAACAGATGGAAGATACGATCATCAAACTGCTGGAACAGTGGCAGAAGAAGCGGAAGCGTGACCGGGGGCCGGATTTATAGACGGAAAACTGTATGGAGGATCAAAGAATCATGAAAAAAATGAATGTCAATGTGGCAGGAAATATCAATTTATTTGTACCGGTACTTCCCAACAGACCGGATGAAGTCCGGGATTTACTGGTTATGTATCAGGAACTGGTGGGAAAGGATCCTTCCAGGGAGATGCGGGCTTTTCTGGATTTTATGAATGATTTTCTGGAGGAATGCGAAGCACAGGAAATCCCGGCAGGCAGGAGAGATCCGAAGGAGGAAGAGAAGGAGACAGAATGTGGGGAAGAAGAAAGGGTGCTGGTGATTCAGCCGCGAAAAGAAGCCGTTCTCATGACACCTGGTGAGAGTGAAGAAATACTGGAAAGGTTTGGTATGTATCATCAGCTGGGGACGTTACCGGAACTGGGCTTGATGATCCATTATGATGAAAGGCAGCTGCTGAGACTGGGCGGGGAATCCTATCTGCTTGGTCCGGCTGTCATTTATGAATGCAGCGCAGACGCGGATCCGGTTTCGATGGATGCAGACAGGGTTCAGCAGATCAGCCGGATTTTCCAGGAGCGGACCGTGCAGCTTCATGCAGACGGCAGGGATTTTCCGGTCTTTCGGATGTGATGGGAGGAAGGGATTATGGTCAGGCCATTGGTTTATATCACATCTGCCTGGAGCGCAGATGAACAGGAAGCCAGAGAGAAGGCGGAAGCTTACTGCCGGACGGTGTATGAAGCCGGGTATTCCCCGGTATGTCCCCGGCTGTTCTATCCCCGGTTTCTGGATGACAATATCCCGCAGGAGCATAAGGACCGGGTGGATATGTCGGCACAGCTTCTCCGCCGGTGCCGGATCCTGGCAGTATGCGGGACTGTGGTAAATGAAGAGGTAAAACAGGACATTGCCCTGGCAAAGCACCTGCGTATTGTGGCAACGACGCTGGAAGGGATCACGACGATTGAAAAACAGAATAAACGAAACGGATAGCGGGGTGATGGGTTGCAGGAGGAAGTGGAAAACAGGACGGTCAATCTGGTCATCAGCACTTCCAGACTGACCATGAGAAACATTGTGGCAGGGGTACGGATGTATCTGCAGCATCGGACGAAGGTGAATGCGGCGAGGGCTGCCGGAAAAAAGAACGTGCAGGAAGAGATTCCTCATGGAAAACAGACCGTGAAACAGCTGATCGGCCAGAATCAGGGGGTATCCAATGTGGAAGTGACAGGCCAGAATATCAAACTGTTTGAAAAAGTTGCCGGGAAGTATGGCGTGGATTTTGCGGTAAAAAAGGATAAAACGGCTTCCCCTCCGCGGTATCTGGTATTTTTCAAAGCCCGGGATGCGGATGCACTGACGGCGGTACTGAAAGAAGTGACGGCCCGTACCATGCAGAGGGAGAAACGTCCGAGCATCCTGAAACAGCTGAAGAAATTCCAGGCAATCGCCGCTTCCATTCCCGGTAAGATTCGAAATAAGGAAAAGGAACGGAGCCGATGAACAGGGAAATGAAAAAACTTCTTCTTTTGAATTTGCCCTATCTTCTGTTTGGCCTGTATACCACCAATCTGGGAGAAGGCTGGAGACTGGCGGAGGGCGCGGACTTATCAGAGAAGATCCTCTGCTTTATGACAACCCTTCCCATTGCTCTGAAAAATCCGCTGCCCAGCCTTTACCCGATGGATCTTCTGGTGGGCATCAGCTGTGGAGCCGGTCTGAGACTGGCTGTTTATCTGCGGGGGAAAAACGCGAAAAAGTACCGCCAGAATGTGGAATATGGTTCAGCACGATGGGGAACCGGCAGGGATATCGAGCCATTCATGGATCCCCGGTTTGAGAACAATATCATCCTGACCAAAACGGAGCGGCTGATGATGGGTAGCCGCCCAAAAAATCCCAAATATGCGCGGAATAAAAATGTGCTGATTGTGGGCGGCTCCGGGTCCGGCAAGACAAGGTACTGGATTAAACCCAATCTTCTCCAGATGCATTCCAGCTATGTGGTGACCGATCCGAAAGGCGGAATTGTCGTAGAATGTGGAAATGCTTTATTGAAATTTGGTTATCGCATTAAGATTTTTAATACCATCAATTTCAAAAAATCGATGCATTATAATCCTTTCTCCTATATTCACAGCGAAAAGGATATCTTAAAACTGGTAACGACACTGATTGCCAATACCAAAGGGGACGGAAAATCCAGTGATCCTTTCTGGGAAAAAGCGGAAACACTGCTTTATACGGCATTGATTGGCTATATCCATTATGAAGCACCGGAAGAAGAACAGAACTTTTCCACTCTGATTGAGCTGCTTAATGCCTCTGAGGTCCGGGAAGATGATGAGGATTACCAGAATCCGGTGGATTTGATGTTTGAAGCACTGGAACAGAAAAATCCCAATCACTTTGCTGTACGTCAGTACAAAAAGTATAAGCTGGCGGCAGGAAAGACCGCGAAAAGCATCCTGATCAGTTGCGGTGCCAGATTGGCTCCCTTTGACATTGAGGAACTCCGCGAGATAACAGCGTATGATGAGCTGGAGCTGGATACGCTGGGAGACCGGAAAACGGCCCTGTTTCTCATTATGAGTGATACGGATTCCACGTTCAATTTTTTGATCTCCATGATCTACACACAGATGTTTAATCTTCTGTGTGAGAAAGCCGATGATGTCTATGGCGGGAGGCTTCCGGTTCATGTGCGTTGCCTGATTGATGAGGCTGCCAATATCGGGCAGATTCCCAATCTGGAAAAGCTGGTGGCAACCATCCGGAGCCGGGAAATCTCAGCCTGCCTGGTCCTGCAGGCACAGAGCCAGCTGAAAGCCATTTACAAAGACAATGCGGATACGATTATCGGCAACATGGATTCCAGGATTTTTCTTGGCGGTTCGGAACCGACCACACTGAAAGAATTGAATCAGGCTCTTGGAAAGGAAACGATTGATACGTTCAATACCGGAGAAAGCCGCGGCAGGGAGACTTCCCACAGCCTGAATTACCAGAAACTGGGGAAAGACCTTCTGAGTGTTGATGAACTTGCCGTGCTGGATGGCAACAAATGCATCCTGCAGCTGCGGGGTGTCCGCCCGTTTTTATCGGATAAATACGATCTGACGAAGCATCCGAATTACAGGTATACGTCCGATTATGACAGGAAAAATGAATTTAACATTGAAAAGTTTCTGAACCATAAACTGGAACTTCACCCGGATGATGTTTTTGATGTGATTGATGCAGACAAAATCCGGTAAGCCTTTCGCCTTATAAACTGGGAAAGGCTTTTTTGATTCAAAACGGCAGAAGTGCCGTGAAAATAGCATTTTTTAAGGAGGAACGTGTATGGATTTTTTTAACAGCGCAGTGGAAGTGCTTCAGACTCTGGTAGTGGCATTGGGTGCAGGTCTTGCGATCTGGGGTGCGATCAACCTGCTGGAAGGTTATGGCAATGACAATCGTGCGACACGTTCGTAAGTGAAAAGCTT
>JBJELO010000203.1:0-2031 GCA_051879195.1 Lachnospiraceae bacterium | reverse complement strand
ATAAATGCATAATCATCCAGAATGGTCTGCTGCATTTCAACTGCCAGTTCACCACGGCGGTCTGTATCAAAGGTTTTCGCCATCTCTGCTTCCAGGGCTTCCAGCTTATCGCTGTGATAATGACCGTTATTGGTGGAAGAGCTGTCGAGACAGTGAGTGGTAAAGAAGTATTCAGGATCTCCTGTAGGTGCTGTAACCATGGCACTTGCATATACATCCCATGCTGTAGGATCGATACGAATGCTGTTGTGGTCAGCAGTGCTGTTGATTGTAACATCAATACCGATATCTTTCAGAGTTGCCTGTACGGATTCAGCCAGCAGAGGCAGCTCCTGACGGCTGGGATATGTCAGCCAGCGGATCGCCAGCTTCTGTCCGTCTTTTTCACGGATGCCGTCGCCATCGGAATCAACCCAGCCTGCATCCTCCAGCACTTTCTTTGCGCCTTCGGGATCGTATGTTTCAGCTGTAACCGCATCGCCGCCGAATGTAAAGCTGTCGGGATACGTACCGATTGCAGCATAACCGTTACCGTTTAACAGCGTATTAACAAATCCGTCTTTATCAATGCCCATGGCAATTGCTTTACGAACAGCCACATCCTGGATAATGGGGCTTTCAAAGTTCATATGAGCGAAGAAAGCACGGCTGGTTGCACAGCTTGAGAATGTATAATTGTCATTATCAAATAAAGGATAGCTTGCATAAGGCATACCATATGCACCGTCAATTTCACCTGACTGAAGAGCCATGGTCAGTGTATCACCGTCGGAGATGGTACGTACTGTGATCTCATCATATCCGGGATCGCCGTTCCAGTAATCTTCATTCTTAACCAGTTCCAGTTTCTCACCGCTTACGAGAGACACTACCTTGTAGGGACCGGTACCTGCTACAATACCGTCATCTGTGATACCTGCCTGCATATCGATGATACATCCATAGGGATCGCTCAGGTAGTTCAGCAGAGTAGGCTTCGGCTCTGTTGTCTTAATGGTAACTGTCTGTCCGTCTGCTGTAATGGAATCAATCATCAGATCGCCTTTTGCACGTTCATGTACTTCCACCAGATGTTCCAGACATTCTTTTACCGCTTCACCGTCCATCACACGGCCGCTGGTAAATTTCACGCCATCCTGCAGCGTGATCTTCCAGGTCAGATCGTCAACGTTTTCAAAGCTTTTAGCAAGCCAGGGTTCAATCTCCATGGAATCGGAGTAGTGGAACAGCGTCTCGCCCACACCGTAACGGATGCAGGCCCAGCCGGCATAAGTATTGTGCGGGTTTACATCGGGTTCCTCATTCTCCGGGTTAAAAGTCGTATCGCCAAATACAAAAGTCTTCTTCTCAGAATTCTCTTTGACAGCTGCAGATTCATTGCTGCCGCTGTTGCCGCCTGAGCTGCTGCCTGAAGAACAGCCGGCCAGAGTACCAACAGCCAGACATGCTGTCAGCAGAAGTGCCATTAATCTTTTTGTTTTCATTTACTTCATTCCTTTCATTGAAAATATATCTCCATAATTTACCGGATTCTATCTGCTACGGCTGTTGCGTGGATCCAGATAATCCCGAACCGTATCACCCAGTAAATTAAAGATCACTACTGCGATAAAAATAGCAATACCGGGACCGATGATGACCCAGGGATAGGTCTGCAGCATACTTCTGCCGCCGCTCATCATGTTGCCCAGTTCTGCTGTTGGCGGCTGTGCACCCAGTCCCAGGAAGGATAATCCTGCCAGTTCCATCATCATGGTACCGATATCCAGCATGGATGTGACAAGAATCGGCCCGATACTGTTGGGGAAAATGTGTTTTACGATAATCTGCAGGGAACTTCCTCCTGCAAGCCGTGCAGCCGAAATATAATTGGAATTTTTCTGTGCTAGCGTCTGGCTTCTTGCAATTCGCGCATATTTCGGCCAGCTGATTACTGCCAGAGCAAAAACAGCACTGCTGAGACCGCCGTTAAGCAAAGCAGCAATAGCCATAGCAAATACCAGACCGGGGAATGCCAGACAGACATCGGAA
>JBJELO010000202.1:0-2038 GCA_051879195.1 Lachnospiraceae bacterium | reverse complement strand
CGCGACCCTCGCCTTGGCAAGGCGATACTCCACCACTGAGCCACTCGCGCATCTCATATTCATCTGTTGTTCCCTCGAACGAAACATATCATACTACATTTTCCGAAACCTGTCAACAACTTTTTTATAAATCTACTGGGCTCTGAACAGAAACAAATCAGATGTTCCCCTCCCGATACAATTCAGAACCTTTCATTCACCGGGAAAACAAAAACCCCGGCGGCGGAATGACAGTGGTGTCCTGCTAAAGGGACCATTGAAAACGCCGGTGCTTAATGAGCGGACCGTTCAAATGAACGGTTTGCGAATTTAGCATCCGCTGCGTTTTCATGTGAGCGAGAGCGCGTCCCTGTGCAGGATATCACTGTCATTCTGCCTCAACAGTTTCCGTATCCCGGACAAAATTCTGAATTGCATCCCCTACACTTTTTCCGTTTCCCTGTATCTGGCCGGTGTCATGCCGTATTTTTCTGAGAATATTTTATAAAAATATCCTTTGTTGTGATAACCTACCTGTTCTGCGATGTCGGATACGCTGCGCTCTGTGTGGAGCAGCAGATGTTCGGCTTTGTTCAGGCGGATATCCTGTACGTAAGCTGAATAGGTGAGGCCGGTTTTTTTCTTGATGAGCCGGTTGAAATAATCCTCCTGAAAATGAAATACTTCCATCAGTTCCTGTATTGTTACGGTCTGGTAATGATCCTGGATATAATTGCAGACTTCTTCGAACACGATCCAGCTCATGGTGTTCTGCTGTTTTCTGGACAGAGAGAATTCATAGTCGGTGCTTAACAGCCGGAAAATGCGCAGAAGAAGTCCTTTGCACAGATAGGAGGAACCGGTCTGAGGGTTGTAGAGTTCCGATAGGAGCAGGGAGATGCAGGTCTCCATTTTCTCCCGCGCACCGGCAGCCGGTCGGAAATGGATATACTGCTGCAGGTCCTTCTGCTTCATCAGTGCCGTCTGCAGAAAGGAAATGATTTTCTCGGTGGAAACATTCTCATCGGCAATTTCCCTGAACATTTCGTTATCGATTCCGAAAAAAACAACGGTGGAAGGCTGGTCCATAAGATAGTCCTGGTGGATGCAGTTTTTATCGATGAGATAAAAATCTCCTTCCTGAAAAGTGATATCTTTTTCACAGATACGCTGCCGGAACGATCCCTGAACCACATATCCCAGCTCAATATAATCGTGAGTATGGCGCTGGGTTTTGTCCCCGTTTTTAAAGCGAAAACGGTAGCAGAACTTTTCGGGGGAAGGGTACATGGAAGCGCTGAGGCATTCGTGCCCGTCAAAATTCCAGCACAGGAAAAAAATCCGTTCTGCCGATAACAGGGGATATACTTTTACTTCTTTTACTGATTTTGAATATTCGGGGCACACAAGACGGGCACTCAGATGGTGATTCGGGTCAAGCTGCCTGCAGTCGGAGCCGGTAATCTGTCTGCATTGTTCTGATAATTTCACAATTCAAATCCTCCGCAATCTGTTCTGATACATATTCCGGGCAGTGTTTCCGGGTATTTCTGATTTGAATTATACCACATATTTTCAGGAAAACAATTATAAACTGGTCGGAATAGGTAACTTTTGTGATGGTAATGGTAAGCTTATGAAATTGCTGTGGATTCGGGAATTGTATAAAATGGAGCCATACAGAGACTTAGAAAAAATTCTCAGGGATTTTATTTATCAGGCTGCAGTCCTTTTCTCCCGAACGGCAGTCCATCTATTATTTAAGAAAGTGAGGAAAACAACATGTTAAAGAAGAAAAATTACAAATTCTGGTTTTGCACCGGTTCACAGGATTTATACGGTGATGAATGTCTGGCACATGTAGCAGAGCATTCCAGAATCATTGTGGGCAAGCTGAATGAATCCGGTCTGCTTCCCTACGAAGTTGTATGGAAGCCTACTCTGATCACAAACGAACTGATCCGCAGAACTTTCAATGAAGCCAATACCGATGAAGAATGCGCAGGCGTTATCACATGGATGCATACCTTCTCTCCTGCAAAATCATGGATTATCGGTT
>JBJELO010000201.1:0-2077 GCA_051879195.1 Lachnospiraceae bacterium | reverse complement strand
TACAATCCATATGTCCACTGTCTGATCACAGCGAAACTGCGAAAGAACAGCGGCAGCATCAATGCACACAAGACAATGCCTGCAAAATGGTCAAAGCGGTTATCACCGATATGGTGCATCATGTGAGCAAATGTAATAATCGCCAATACCCATACAACCAGCAGTACGATCGGATAGTGTGGAAACTCCCATACGCAAATTCCCACCGCAGCCAAAGACAGTACGATCATCTTAGGGAATGTATACTGTGTCACCGCATGAAGGAGTTCCGAAATACCTAGGATGCTCAAAATTGCGGCCGTTATTTTGAGAACGTATGGATAATGAGAAACGCATAGCACCGCAAATCCAGTAACACCCATTATTGCACCTGTTCGCACACGTATTTTCAATTCTGGGTCTACCCTTTTTCTGAGTTCCGTATCTGTCTTCATTGTAGTCTTTTCCTTTTCAAAATTTCACTTGGTTTGCAATTTATATTGCTTTTTTCTAACCCGAATTATCAGCGTACTTGTCTCAATAGCAAATAACGGTAAAACAGAAAACAGCAACACAATTTCCAATTTGTTAACGGTGATCATACAGAGCCCAAACATATTTCTAATGCATGGCACCAGTAAAATGATCACAAGCACAAGTGCCGATACGGCAATCAAATAAAAGAAGAATACATTATGACCGTTCCCTGTTGAGAGTATCGATTATTCCCAGGGGGTTGCTTCATGCAATGAAAATACAAAATCGTATTTTAGACTCCCGTGGCCAGCATAAATAAATCAAGACAAGGTGCAATCCGTATTCATTACCCTCCAGATGAAGCAAAGCTCAGCACAGTTGCCGCGACTAGAATTACTTCGGACAGCAGCCATACAATTGTGGGGAAACACGTTTTTGCTTCTTCTGTTTTTTCATTGCTAGCTTAACTCCTATGTAAGATATTTGAACAGCTGTACGGGAAGGTACAAGACAAAGATCATGATTCTTTTGAAAAAAGGTATAGATCGTGTTTCCAATGCGAAATTGGAGACATATGCTCCATCATTACTGACTTCCAGTGATTGCTGTCGGTATTCATCCTGCACCTGTTTCATGTGCTGGGTGAATTCCAGGCTGTCAATCGCCAGCATCAGTTCCGTATCAATGTACGCACTGCGCGGATCAAGATTATAGGATCCAACAATTGCCATGCGGTCATCAATCAAATAGGTTTTGGCATGAATCGAATGCTCGCCCTGATACTCCCACAAATGGATACCAGTATTCAAAATGGTTTTCCTGCCACCGAAGTATGCGGTACAAGCAATCGGGTTTGGGGAAGATGCAATGGAATTTGTCAAGATCGCAGCATCGATCTGTTTTTCTCCCAAGTCATTCAGAAACTCTTTCAAGTTGTGATCCAGAATGATATAGGGGGATTGCAGCACCACGGACTCATTCGCCTCCAAAAGCAGCTTTTCCAAAACACATCCGACCTTTGGCTCTTTCGGGCCGATTTGTGTGTCGTTATGAAAAAAGGTGATGCAGTTTGCGGAATATGTCCAGGCTTCATAGTCGTCGCTCGTGTGGTCAAACAGGCTTGGATTATCAAAACGGAACTGGTCATACTTCGCCCGAAGCACCTGCCGTTTCCCAGAACCACCCTTTGTATCTTCCGAAAACGGCTGACTTACGTCCTTGCTGTTCCATAAGCTGTCCATATAGTCCCGGATATCAAACAGGACACTGTGTGCGCCACCGTCTGCCCATGCCGTATTGTAAATCAGCACATCCCGATCATAAGACAACGGCTTGTCATATCCCTCCGGCGCAAAATACTTGTCCCCGATGTTCCGGCCACCCATCAGCAGAAGCCGGTCGTCGATGATAATGTATTTGTCGTGCAGTCGGCCATTCCATGTCCATGGCTTCAGGATATTTGGAGAATTATAGAGCTTTAACTCTATATTCGGATGCGCACCGATGGCCGCTGCATAAGAACGATGGGCGTGAGTCAAGCCTCCAAACTGGCCATCCACTAAAATGCGGACATGGACACCCCGATCAGCCGCATCCAGCAGTGCGCCCAAAAACTGATCTG
>JBJELO010000200.1:0-2078 GCA_051879195.1 Lachnospiraceae bacterium | reverse complement strand
TGTCATAATATCTCTGGGACGGATATTTCTTCTGTACAGTTCCATAACCTGCATGCCGGCATGTTTTGCCAGTTTGATACGTTCGGAATATACGGCAGGAATCGTACCGTTGCCGCGAAGACCCATACCGATGGCTTCTGTCAGACAGTTCATGGAATTGGCTGTATACATACCGGAACAGGAACCGCAGGTAGGACATACCCGGTTCTCGAATTCGGTAACATCATCTTCCGACATGGTACCTGCTGCGTAGGATCCTACTGCCTCAAACATGGAAGAAAGGCTTCTCTTTTCACCTTTTACATGTCCTGCCAGCATGGGGCCGCCGCTTACAAAAACGGTGGGGATATTGAGTCTGGCCGCTGCCATCAGCAGACCGGGAACATTCTTGTCACAGTTGGGAATCATAACGAGAGCATCAAACTGATGCGCCAGTGCCATACATTCTGTGGAATCGGCAATCAGATCTCTTGTTACAAGAGAATATTTCATACCCACATGTCCCATGGCAATACCGTCACATACAGCAATGGCAGGGAACATAATGGGAGTACCGCCTGCCATGGCAACGCCCAGTTTGACTGCCTCGGCAATCTTGTCCAGATTCATGTGTCCGGGAACGATTTCGTTATAGGAGCAGACAATACCTACCAGAGGTCTTTCCAGCTCTTCCTTTGTTATGCCGAGTGCATTGAATAAAGATCGATGCGGTGCCTGCTGCATACCGCTTTTAACTGCATCACTTTTCATTTCTGTCTATCCTTTCCTTCTATATCAGATTGTACATCAGATTCTATATCATCAGACTCCATATCAGATTCTTTCTGCGATCAGATCGCCCATCTTCACGGTTCCCACCAGCTTACATCCTTCAGACATGATATCACCGGTGCGGTAACCTTCTTTCAGAACTCCGGCAACAGCCGCTTCCACTGCGTCCGCTTCCTGATCCATATCAAAAGAGTAGCGGAGCATCATAGCTGCGGAAAGAATGGTTGCTATGGGGTTTGCCAGATCCTTGCCGGCAATATCCGGTGCGGAACCGTGGCTCGGTTCATACAGACCCAGTCTGGTTTCACTCAGGCTGGCACTGGAAAGCATACCGATGGAACCGGTTATCATGCTGGCTTCATCCGAAAGAATATCTCCGAACATGTTCTCTGTCAGAATTACGTCAAACTGTCCAGGATTCATAACCAGCTGCATGGCACAGTTGTCAACCAGCATATGGTTCAGTGTTACATCAGGATAGTCTTCAGCCACTTCCTCCGCTACCTGTCTCCAGAGTCTGGAAGAATCCAGCACATTGGCTTTATCCACGCTGGTCACCTTGCCCCGTCTCTTTCTCGCGATTTCAAATGCCTTGATGGCAATGCGGCGGATCTCGTTCTCATCATAAGTCAGCGTATCGGTTGCTTTTCTCACGCCGTCCACTTCTTCTGTATGGCGCTCACCGAAATACAGGCCGCCGGTCAGCTCACGCATGATAACCATATCGAAGCCCTCACCGATAATATCCTCACGCAGAGGGCAGGCAGCTTTCAGTTCTTTATACAGGTAAGCGGGGCGGATATTGGCAAAAAGACCAAGACCCTTGCGGATTGCCAGCAGACCTGCCTCAGGACGCAGGTTGGGAGCCACATCATACCATCTGGAATTGCCCACATTGCCGCCAACTGCACCAAGCAGAACGGAGTCGGAAGCTCTGGCTGCTTCCAGTGTCTCATCGGTCAACGGTACACCATAAGCATCAATGGAACATCCGCCCATCAGCAGTTCCTTATATGTAAACTCATGTCCGTATTTCTCACATACCCGATCCAGTACTTTACGGGCCTCCCTGACGATCTCCGGACCAATACCGTCGCCGGGAATCAATGCAATATTCTTTTTCATAAATCTATCTCCCTCCAGGTTCTAAAAGCAGGCAGCCATCCGCATACACGCAAACAGCTACCAGAACATTATAATATAGAATATTCTCACAATCCAGATTCGAATTTATCTTATTTCCTGACCGGATTTAAACTGTTCATTAAATAATATCTTATTTCTTGAAATATTTCAACCTTTTGCGC
>JBJELO010000199.1:0-2085 GCA_051879195.1 Lachnospiraceae bacterium | reverse complement strand
GTAAGCGTCAAATCACTCGCCTTAACTATCAACTGATTTTATGCCATACTATAAAAAATCTAAAAACTCTTTGGAGTTTTTGTAGTTTTTATAGGAGGCTAAATTTTATGGACAAGTGTACACATGAGGTTCGCAAACAACGCTGGAAAAACATCATCAATCAATGCCTGCAAAGACCGGAAGGCATGACTGTCAAGCAGTGGCTGGATGAAAACAACATTTGCGAACAGACTTACTATCACTGGCTCAAAAGAATCCGTCAGGAAACGTATGAGCTTGCAACTACTTCAGCTAATACAGCATGCGTGAAAACAGTGCGTAGCGAAGTTGCATTTGCGGAAGTTCCGCTACCGGCTATGAATCCTGCCACGCCAAGTGAAAATGGATTCCGCCCGGATATTACCATACAGACCGGCTCTGTACTCATTGGTGTTTCAAATACCGCATCCGACGCACTGCTCGGTAAGGTGTTTGAGGTGATCGGTCATGCTCGCTGAAGCAGCCGGCGTTTCGAAGATCATCATTGCCTGCGGCAGAACTGACCTTCGGAAAGGAATCGATGGTCTCGCACAGCTGGTTGGAACCAAGTACGATATGAATCCGTTTGAGAAAAATGTACTCTTTCTTTTCTGTGGCGGACGCGGAGACCGGATCAAAGGACTCTTGTGGGAGGGCAATGGATTTCTGCTTTTATACAAGAGACTGGAAGACGGCTCCTTCTCATGGCCCCGTACTCCGGAGGAAGCAATGCAGCTTACCCGTGAGCAGTACGAAATGCTCATGATGGGACTAAATCCTGTCCGGCCTAAAATAAGAGAGGTCAATCCTCAAAAGGTATTTTAGTTTTGTGCAAAACAGAGATTTTTTTGCCGGTATTTTCCACATGAATATTTCGCTTGTACGCTCTGGCAGAACCAGTAACAGGGCATCTTAAGGTTGCATATGAGCGATATAGATATATTTTTGAACCTTGAAAACTCTATATTTCCTTGTCGTATATGCGTCATATACAGCGCCACATCCATAGGCAAAATGACGAAAGCGGACATGCTTCTAATTGGCTTATTTTCGTACTTTACGATATAATGGTAATCAGTAAAGGAGCTTTCAGATGAATCAGAAACATACACTGGACGAACTGAATAACTTAAGCCGAGAGGAACTCATTACCATGGTACTCACGATGCAGGGACAGCTCGATACGCTGAATGACAATATCGAGAAGCTGATCGAACAGGTGCGCCTTGCAAACAGTTACCGTTTTGGTAAGCACTCCGAAAAGCTGAGTGTTATCGAAGGACAGATGTCGTTCTTCGATGAAGCGGATGCCATGTATGATAGTTCTGCAGTCGAACCGGAGGCTGACGAGGTTATCTCTGTAAGAAAGAAGAAAACCAAAGGTCAGAGAGAACTCGATTTGAAAGATTTCCCGGTTGATGTAATACCCACCCACAGTGTTTCCGAAGAAGAGCTTGATGCATTCTTTGGAAAAGGAAACTGGAAAAAGATGCCTGATGAGAAATACAAACGCCTTCGACACGAACCGGAATCCTGGACAGTGGAACTGCATACCGTAGAAGTCTATGTCGGTACAGACGGTGACCATCAGGATGAATTCTTAAGAGGTCAAAGACCAAAGGATCTGCTTCGAAACAGTATCGTTACACCATCATTACTGGCTTCTATCTTAAATGTCAAATATGTCAATTCTTCAGCACTTAACCGTGTTGCACAGGAGTTTGAACGAAACGGTGTAAACATTTCAAAACAAACGATGTCGAACTGGATTGTCAAATGTGCGGATAAGTATTTTGCTCCTTTTGTAGAACGGATGAAGCAGGAACTGTTAAAGCTGCCGGTCACCCAGTCAGACGAAACGCCGACTCAGGTCATTGAAGACAGCGACCGTCCGGGCACGAAGTGTTATATGTGGGTGCACCGCTCCGGTGAGCTGCATAAGGAACGTCCGATTGTAATCTACGAATACCAGAAAGGGCGTGATCATCACATTCCTCTGGAATTCTACAGAGACTACAAGGGCGTCCTTGTTACGGACGGGCTCAGTCAGTATCATCTGGTTGATAA
>JBJELO010000198.1:0-9376 GCA_051879195.1 Lachnospiraceae bacterium | reverse complement strand
GTCAGGTGCTCGCGGGCGGGTTCTTCCGGCGCCGTGCGGCCGGCGCGGACTTCTTTTCGGGCGCAGCGCAGGATGACTTCCATATAATCTTCCAGCGGCATGCGCAGTACGTTGCCGTAATTGTATTTCTTTTTTCTGTGCCAGCCGCCCGGTGCGTTGTTTTCCATCCATTCCACGTAGGCTTTCAGGACTTCTTCGCCTCTTTTTCCGTATTCGGCGTAAAACCTCACATAGCGGCAGTTTCCATTAACCAGAAATGATTCAATGGCACTTTTCAGAGATTTGCCGTACCGGTCTTTTTCCCAGTCTGCTGCCGCCTGCTGAAATAAAAGTTCAGACAGGAAACGGGTTCGGTGGTAAAACTGCATATACGGAATGAGACGCCGCAGGATTCTGGATGCCCGCTCGTACTGGTTCAGCAGCATATAGCCTCTGGCCTGACAATACAGCACTGTGTAATTGTCTTCTGTAACCCCGGCTCCTGCATCATCAGACGAGTATCGCAGCCAGCGGACCAGCTTTTCCGGTTCTCCCAGGTCGGCTGCGTAAATGCCGGCGATGGCCTCCGCATTCTGTGCCAGAACAGGGTTTTCCTCACGGGCAAGCTGTGCCTGCAGGCTGGCGATCAGTTCCTCATACTCCGGTTCAGGCTGACTTTTCTGCAGCTTGCACAGCAGATACAATCTGACCAGGAGCATCCGGCACGAGCTTTTTTCTTCCAGCAATGCCCGGTCTTCTTCCCTGATACTGTCCCCGCGTTCCGTTTCCAGATAATAATCGATTCGCGCCAGCTGATAACACTGCCATTCTTCAGTTCCCAGATATTCTCTCCAGATCCGTGCTTTCCTGTTTTCCTCTTTTTTCGTGCAGGCAAACAGCCCCGACAGATCCCGCAGACCGCACAGACAGGTGCAGGAATTGCCAGTCATGTTGTAAAGTCTGATTTTACCGGCTTCATCTTTACCGCCGTACTGTTCCAGCATCTCCAGCCACCGGCTGAGGGGCAGATCGGGCTTTACATAATTCAGGTTCAGGTAGATTTCCCGGGTTCGAAATGTTCTGTTTCCGGCTTCCAGTTCTTTCTCCACCTTCCTGATTTCCCGGTCAAGTCCTTCCTGGTTCCTGTGAAAATAGCAATCCATCCCCCGCAGATAACAGATCTCCGGAAGATTGTCTTTCCAGTCCATGACTTCATGGAAAGATACGGAAAGGAACGGGATCCGGTCGCAGAAAGCGGCTGCACAGCCGCGGTATTCCTCCTCACTGCCGAAGTATTTCAGGCACCACAGAGCTTCTTCCACATAATCATGTGCTTCATACCATTTCCCCAGATGTTTCCAGAAGCCCTGATTCTGGTACCGAACTTCATTTTCCGGCATATTTCCATAACTTTTCCGAAAAAGAGGCGCCATTTTCCAGCGTTTCCCGCCGGGCTCGCAGAGCATCAATCCCTTACGTTCCAGTCGTTCCAGAGTATCCACCGCCCGGGACATTCCCCATACTTCTTCACATAGTTCCCCACTCAGCCACGGACAGATGGCTCCCCGCTGCATGATTTCCTGTTCTTCCGGAGACAGAGTCTCCAGAATCGAGCGGCGGATATAGGTATCAATCTCGTAGCTCCGGCGCAGTTCTTCCGGTGTCCGGATGGTACCTTCCTCTTTTCTTTCCGTGTCCTGTTCTGCCAGCCGAAGCATCAGATCGACGCAGCCGGCCCAGCCGCCGGTTTCTTCATAAATCAGGTCCGGATCCAGAACACTTCCCGTCCGCTCCGTCATGTCCCGGATTTCTTCCTTTGTGAACAGGAGAACCTGCTGGGGCAGAAGTTCCATCTCCCCTTTCCAGATAAATTCCAGCAATTCTTCCTGGGGACGTTCTCTTCCTGCCAGAATCATCCTGGAGCCGTGAGGACAGTTCTGCAGGAATATGCCGATTGCCCTGACGGTTTCTGCCGAAAGTTTTCCCCTGATATTCTCCAGAATCACCCATACATTTTTCTCTGCAAAAGCAAATTCCAGCAGTTTTTCTACTGGAGATTTTTCCCACGGAAGCTCTGTTTCAGACATTTCCGTTCCAAACCTTTCTGCTTCCGGCTTTTCCGTTCCGGACTTTTCTGTTTCAGGCTTTTCTGTTCCGGACTTTTCCGTTTCCTGTCCTTCCGCTCCCATGTCCAGTACAATATACTCTGCTTCCGGGTGATTTTCCAGCAGCATCTTTATCGCCGTGGTTTTTCCCGAGGCCGCGGCTCCCTCAATATAAATAGAAGGGAATACTGCGATTCCCTTCTCCAAAGCTTCTGTTTTATCAATGTAATGGCGACTGCCCGCCAGAGGTTTATACCGCATCATCCTCATCCTTCGTAAGAATACCACCTTTTACCAGAGTGTCCAGAAATTCCTGAATATCTTCTCTTGCAACGCTTTCTTCCACATCGTATTCGTCCAGAATCCCTTTTACAAGATCCTCCATCGTCACATCCTGCTGGAGCATCTTCCACAGAGAAACACCCACTTCATTCACCGTGATGAGACCATTGAATTCCAGTACGGTCTTCCCTGTCGGTATAATGATATAATCCCCTGCAATTTCGCGCAGGACAAATTCTTTCTCAATTCTCATAAATCACTTGCACCTTCTACAAACACAGATTATTGCACTGTCAGCTGTCTTCTGCAGACAAAGATATTTTCTTCATTAGTCTACCACAGGCAATTTCAAATGTCTACCAATGTCAAATAAAATCTTTTCAGACTATTTCATCCTTGCCAGTTCAGCCCGCGTATATCCGTATCTGGTGGCAAGAGGCATGTTTTCTGCCACCCGCCGGATCAGTTCCTGCAGCTTTTTCGTCATCCGTTTACCATAGCTGTTCAATACAGCACGCGTTTTCTGAATGATCTCTTCAGAGTCTGTTTCCACCATGGCCTGCTCTGCAATCGTCTGCACAATAAATTCCACAACCAGCATCTCTTCATCCTGAAAGCTGTTTCGCAGCATTTCCACCAGTTTACGAAAACCCGACACATCACTGTAAGGATTATGCTCTATCATATCTTTCAGTTCCGGTTCCTCATAAAGACGGTAAGTCAGACCGGGTACCGCCTTCCTGGCTTCCAGAATCTTTTCCATGTCGTCCGCCTGATATGCAGAAAGGTATTCTATCCCGTCCCGCACACAGATACGGAAGCGGTTAAAAATTTCCATACGCCCGGCAAGCAGGTAGATAAAATCTTCTTTTTTTATCTGTTTCGCGCTGCGGACCAGACTGCGGGCCTGACTGATCTCCCAGAGCCTGTCAATTTCGATGACACCGTACCGGTACATCAGTACATTCACCAGTTTCTCCGAATCCTGGTAAACATACATATCATACAGAGGTTCCGGCTGGTTTATCCATGCTTCATAGGTTCTTCGCATCTCGCCGCAGATGCGGAAACTTTGTATCTGCCCCTCCTGGTCCAGTTCCGGTTCACAAACGCCCATGGCATACAGATACATCATGGAAACAGATACTTCCTGCACATCATGTTCACTCCTGATCGTGACCACATCCATCAGATCCATCCAGCTGAGCGTATCATCCTCCGGCTCAGGAATGGCCGTCATCATGAAAAAGAAGAGATCGGCTGCCTGTCCTTTCAAAAACAGCAGAAGACGTTTTCTGTCATTCAGCAGTGCCCGGATATACTGATCTTTCACCCATTCCACACTTGTTCCCCCGGCGGCACCGGAAGGATTCAGCGGATTCAGAAATCTGCCGGCCACAGCCCTCAGACTGTCCTCATCTCTTGTATCCAGAATCTCCTTAACAGTGAGGTACTTGTCAATTCTGAAAAAGAACATGCCCGGTTCTTCTTCCGGTTCTTCCATATATTCATCCCATTCTGCCTGCAGATTACTGCTCTGGCCGGGATACTGCTCCAGTTCCCCTTTCACTGACACGATTCCATCGATGGTATATTCTTCCGTTTCATAAATTTCACGAACCTGCAGGTAAAATTCCCATTCAGCGCCGAAATCATACAGAAAATAAAAATTCTTCCTCAGGGAAAGTCCCAGCTGCTCCAGCTTCACATCTGTACTCTTCCGACCTTCATCAGGCAGTGAATAATATACATCTTCTCCCTGTCCATATCCCCGTCCTCTGAAATTGAACAGATAACTGTGGGAATCGTCAAAATCAAATGCATCCAGAATCATCCTGCACAGATCATCCAGAGTCCTGTCCGCAGAAATATCAAGAACCGTGTAAATCCGCTTGTCGCCTTCATAGAAAGCACTGATCTTGTACCTGACTCTGCTGCGCTTTGCACGGCCTCTTCCGGCCTTCTCACCCTCCGCACGCTTTCTGCTGCTTTTTCTATCCATAACATTCGCCCCCTTTCTTTATCCATCAATCCGATTATCTAACATCATAACATATCCGTGAAACATAGAAAAGTCTGTTATCAAAAAAATGATAACAGACTCTTATTTACTGCTCTTCCCATTTAAAAACTTCGGGTGATATTTTCTCCGTTCCAATCCATTCCAGCAGCTGTTCGATCACCCACACGCATGCTGCCGCGTCTTTTCCGTCACAGAAATCCGGCGATTCAAAGCCCAGCTTCAATACGGAACACATCCTGGCCAGTGTCTCCACCGCAACTCCCGTCTCACACAGAATATCCATCAACTCCAGTATTTTTTTATCAGCCTCTTCCCCGCTGAAAATTTCTTTTTCGCTCTTTATTTCCATATACAACCCTTCTTTCAGTCCTGCAATGCTTCCACCCTTTAGTATCCTGCATTCATAAAGAATTATTCTACAGGTTTTTATCTTATCATGGTGAAACGTACCTGTCATTCGGCTGTAAACCGAATGACAGAGTTCAGTATACTGTGTTATTCTGAAAGATTCAGAGTCTGTTCTTTATCCGCCAATCTGTCTATCTGCCGATATGCCTGTAGCTGTCCATCCTTCTCATCTGGGGGATTCTCGCAAACCGTCGCTTCTGTTGTTGTCTGCAGATATCCGGTTCCGCCACCAGCAGCCAGTTCATGGGAACATGAAGCAGCATACTCAGTGCAAAAAGATGATCCAGCGAAGGCAGGGTTTTGCCGTGATACCAGTTGTATATGGACTGCGGGCAGCCGATCAGCAGATATCTCTGCAGTTCCCGGACCGAATAGCCATTGATGACACACAGCTTCCGGATTCTCTGTCCGGTCCGTTCCATATCGATCTCCGGTGCCTGAAACATCTTACCCCTCTCCCTTCTGTTTTCGTGTTCTGCCCTGTTTCACCAGAACAGTTCAGCCTCTGCCAACAGCTATATTCAGATTACCATCTTCGTCTTCTTTTGTAAACCTCCGGCTGCCTGTATTCTTTTCGATACAATTTTCTCAAAACTCCCTGTCTGTACGCAAAATCTTCAGAAAAACCTGATTTTGCACGTTGAAAAATACTGTTTTATTAAATTTTTGTCACATTGAACAATTTTCTCTTCAAAACTGCTTCAAATAATTTATTTGTCAAAAAAGAGTCGGCAGGATACAATACGATTGTTCACCTTCGGAGTAAGGAAATAACCTGCAGGACACCCGTAAACCATATACACAATCCAATATATACGATCCAATATATACGATCCATTATATACGATCCATTATATACTACCCTATTATACTACCCGGTATATGGTGGTTTTCCTGTAATTTCCGGTGAAAAGGGCCTTAAATACTATAGGAGGTATAGAAATTGAAAGTACACAAATTTGACACCAGAGTACAGCATCTGAAGTATCAGGTGCTGCGTGAAATCGCCAGAGAAGCCTGGAATGATACCCTGCTTGAAAATCTGCACGACATTCCCAAACGTATTCTCCCCAAGGACCATCCCACCATGCGCTGCTGCATTTACAAGGAACGCGCTATTCTTACCGAACGTATGCAGATTGCCATGGGCGGAGACAAAAATGACCCCAACGTAATTGAAGTTATCGACATTGCCTGCGACGAATGCCCCATGAGCGGATATGAAATTACCGACCTTTGCCGCGGCTGTCTCGCTCACCGATGCGAGGGTGCCTGCAAAAAAGGCGCCATCACATTCGATGAACACATGAAAGCGCACATTGATAAATCGAAATGTGTCAATTGCGGTGCATGTGCCAAAGTCTGCCCCTACACAGCCATCACCAACCGCAAACGTCCCTGCGAAACTGCCTGCAAAGTAAAGGCAATTCATGCCGGTGAAGACGGAGCTGCAAAAATCGATCATGAAAAATGTATTTCCTGCGGCGCCTGCGTTTATCAGTGTCCGTTCGGAGCTGTTTCCGACAAATCCTACATACTGGACGTCATCGATATGATCAAAAAAAGTGAAAATAATACCCTCTACAATGTCTATGCGGTTGTTGCTCCTTCCATTGCCGGTCAGTTTTACTATGCAAAACCCGGTCAGATTCTGGCTGCACTGAAAGAACTCGGTTTCGATACGGTCATCGAAGCAGCTCTGGGTGCCGATCTTGTTGCCTATGCGGAATCGAAGGAAGTTTCGGAAACTGACAGTTTCGTAACCAGTTCCTGCTGTCCTGCTTTTGTAAATTATATCGACAAACAGTTTCCCCAGCTGAAGGATCATGTTTCCCACAATCTTTCCCCCATGGCGACCATTTCCAAATTCATCAAGGGACTGGAACCCAACTGCAAAATTGTGTTCATCGGACCCTGTACCGCCAAGAAAATGGAAATTCAGCGGGAGGAAGTCCGCCCTTATGTGGATTCTGTAATTACTTTTGAAGAGCTTCAGGCTCTGTTTGACAGCCGCAATATTGAAGCACAGTCGCTTGACGATGTGCCTCTGACCGATGCTTCGCCTTTCGGGCGGATCTTCGCACGCAGCGGCGGTCTGACCGAAGCGGTTGCTCAGGGATTAAAAGAACACGGCGCGGACGATTTTGATTATAAGCCTGTAACCTGCGACGGCATTGATGCCTGCCGCATCGCACTGTTAAAAGCCTCCAAAGGTGTTCTGGACGGCAACTTCATCGAAGGTATGGCTTGTCAGGGCGGTTGTGTCGGCGGAGCCGGCTGCCTCACTCACGCAGAGAAAAATACCCGGGCCGTAAACCAACACGCAGCCACTTCGAATAAAAAAACCATAACCGAAGCAGTTCGCCGTACGAATCAGGTATAGTCTGCAGCAGACTGTTTTCCGAACATCAGAAACTGATGACAAAATGGCAGCAAAAAGCCGGTGTGTTCTGTCCGGAGACTGCTCTCATGCCGTCTCCGGATACAACACGCCGGCTGTTAATTGCTATTAAAATTTCTATTAAAATATCATTGCCTGTTCCTGATCTGCTTCCATCTGCTTTTGTTCCATCGTCATCCGATCCTGAGACATATGGATCTGTCTGCGGTCCGCTGCCATCTGTTTCTGCAGATTTTTATGCAGTTGATCCATCTCTTCACCGATACAGCCAACTGCTATCATATATTCCACATCACCGGTTTCCTTCTCCAGACGGGAAGCCAGTTCAAGCGCCTGATTCAGATACTGCATCTTTTCCGCATCTTTTATCTGGGGCAGCATGGCATATCGAAACAATGCATGCATATATTCACTCCTTGCTTCTGTCTCACAGGAAGATTTTTGTTGTATAAGGCCTGAAAACATCTCGCAGCATATACGATAAATGCCCTCCGCTGCTATATAATCCGATTCCACCTCGCATCTTTCAGCATCCTTCATATATGTGCGTCCAATTGCTAAAATATTACCTCCATCCGCATATCTTTGATCTTTCCCTGCCCTAATCATACTAAAAACTCCTTTCTTCGACAAGCAGTTTGCATTCTTCAGAGCCGGACAGAAAAAATACGCAGTATTTCAAAGCCGACTCTGACAGTATCATAATTAATATAGCACATTTTTTCAAATTGTCATGCTGCAAATTTCAGGAACTTCTAAAATCCGCCCGAAACCTGCGGCCGGCTCTTTATCTTCTCCTGTCTACCCCCAGACGATCATCATAAACCGCCCTGCATCCACCGATAAATTTCGGACGCGTACGTGCTGCTGTCACCGGTGCTTCCCCTATGGCTTTTACTGCAAGTCTTACAGGAACCGCCACACGCTTCAGATGCATGCCGATCAGCGTACTTCCGATGTCAATGCCGGCGTCTGCCCGGATTTCCTCCAGCGCCACCGGATCCTCCATGCCACGATATGCCGCCGTGGCGAAAGAACCGCCCGCTTTGGGCTGAGGTACCACATTGCAGATCTCCGCCTGAGGAACAGCCTGTCGCTCTATGATAATGGCACGGTTCAGATGCTCACAGCACTGAGCAGCCAGATAGATTCCCTTCGGTTCCAGAACGGACTGAATCGCATCATAAATCTCCTGAGCCGTCTCTTCACTGGAAAAAGTCCCGATCCGTTTACCCAGCACCTCGCTGGAAGAACATCCCACCACCAGAATCTGGCCTTTTTTCAAACCTGCAGCTTCACATAATTCCGTAACTGCCTCTGTACACTGCCTGCTTATTTCTGACATAAATACCACAATCCTTTCTTAATATTTATCGCAGCCGTCCAAGTAACTGTTCAAAGTCAGTCTCAAAAACACTGCCTGGCTCTGAACATACGCCCGCCAGCGTACTGCAAAAAACCGCCATGTTCTTTCGAACATGACGGCTCCTTTGTCTCAAATCTGTCTTTACGACCTGGTATATAAAGATATCCTCGGGATAACGCCCTCAGATAAAATTAATCCAGTGTATAAGGCATCAGTGCAACGTGACGTGCTCTCTTGATTGCAACAGTAAGAGCTCTCTGATGTTTTGCACAGTTGCCTGTAATTCTTCTGGGAAGGATCTTACCTCTTTCAGATACGTATCTTTTCAGTTTGTTTGTATCCTTGTAATCGATACCGGTATCTTTTGTGCCGCAGAATACGCAGACTTTTCTTCTTCTGCGTCCGCCGTTTCTTCTCTTCATGGGAGCATCTGATCTTTCACCTTTATTGTAAGCCATGGCTATAACCTCCTTAAATATTCAACGATAACTTTTCGCATACCGACCGGCACTGTACCGGCCGAATCAAATCCTAGTTGAAAGGAAGACCTTCGTCATCAACGCCATCAGGGATGTTCATAAAATCATCACCAATCGCACTTGCGGGGCTGGGTCTTGAATTACCCTGCTGTCCGTAACTGCCGTAACTCTGACCTCCGCCGTAATTCTGGCCACCGCCATAATTACGGTCACCACCGTAGTTCTGACTTCCGCCGAAACCATCCTGTGCACCGCTGCCGTTGTAGGATGATGCTGACGCTTTGCTTTCAGCGAATTCCTGATCTTCTACTACTACGTCTGTTGTGTAAACTC
>JBJELO010000197.1:0-2101 GCA_051879195.1 Lachnospiraceae bacterium | reverse complement strand
ACGGTTGTTTCAGTTTCCAAGGGAAGTTCTTTCACTTCCTCGCCATCAACAGGCACAGGGAAATTGAATACAATCTTCTTTATCCAGCTTCCGTCTTTTCTCTTTTCCGGGAACATCTCAATTCGCTCAATAAAGGCTTTCATAAACTCTTTCTGTTCCGCTTCTGTTGCGGAATGGTAGACTTCATCAAATGCCAGTAAGAGCCGATAAATGTTATCGCCGGATATTTTCTCCTGCTGGATACTGCGTATCTGACTTTGCAATTCGCCAATCTGAACTTCGATTTCCTCTATCGTATCATACTGCTCATCATAGCGGCGCTGCAAGTCCAAAATCTTTCTGTCATAGTGGGCATCGTTGATGTCCAAGGTATCCATCTGGCGCTCCAAGCGGCTTTTTGTGCCAAAGGCTTGCTTTAGATGCCCTTGTAGGACGGCGATCTGCTTTTCCATATCCTCTGTATCAACCGCCGTTCCGATTTTCGCTTGAATCGCTTCCACAAACCGGGGATTGTTGACCATAGCGGAAATAATCTTCGCCACAAATTTATTGATTTCCGTCTGCTCGATATTGACCCGGAAGCTACACTCATGCCCTGTGGGTGTAACCGTATTTTTGCAGTAGTAATAATACCGTGTTTTCTTGTCTTTGCTGTGTGCCTTGGCGATATTGCCGTACATACTCTTGCCGCAGCATGGGCATTTCAAGATACCGGACAGGATGTGTGCATGGTCTGGATTGTTGACCTTTTCCCGCTTAAAGGAATTGATCTTGCGCTTTTCCTGTGCCAGATACCAATCTTCTTCCGAAATGATAGCTTCGTGCTGTCCCTCATAAACAGGGAACTCTGACTGCTCAACCACGTGCATCTCATTTCTTGTGCCTTGCTTCTTTTCCGTCCTGCGTCTGCCATAGGCTATCTTACCCATGTAAACAGGATTGTCCAGTACGTCCTGCACGAAATTCCTTGAAAATCCGGGAATCGTGTTGTTCTGCCGCAGCTTCTTTATAAAGCCGTTTCGGTTGAGATATTTTGCAACTCCGGCAACGCCCTCATTGGTGTGAATGTAACGGTCATAAATGACACGGATTACTTCCACTTCATCCTCTGCAATGACAAGGTTTCCGTTTTCCAGTTTGTATCCATAGGGAGCGAAACCGCCGTTCCATTTGCCCTCACGAGCCTTTTGCTCCCGTCCTGCCATTGTCTGGGTGCGGATATTTTCTCGCTCAATCTCTGCCACAGCAGACAGCACAGAGATCATCAGCTTTCCGGCATCCTTGGAGCTGTCAATACCATCCTCCACGCAGATCAGGTTGACACCGAAATCCTGCATGAGCTGCAAAGAGTTCAGAACATCCGCCGCATTTCTGCCAAATCGGGAAAGCTTAAAAACAAGCACATAGGAAACGCCGTCTTTGCCATTCTGGATGTCATTCAGCATCCGTTGAAACTCCTGCCGCCCTTGGATGTTCTTGCCGGAAAACCCCTCGTCAGAATACTCCCCGGCAACGATCATATCCTCGTATGCCGCATACTTCCGCAGTTTGTCCCGCTGGGCATCCAAACTGTAACCATCCACCTGCATAGAGGTGGACACTCTTGTATAAAGATAGCATTTAAGTTGTTTCTTTTTCAGAATAGCCACCTCCCTCATTCATTTCTTTTACCATCAATCCCTCGTTGCGGATATAATACTCCAAAAGACTAAGCACATAATCTGGTGCATGGCGGTTGTCCAGTTCCCATTCGGTCATCGTCCGGTATGGGATATTGACGAGCTTGCAAAAGTCCTTCCGGTTTAGTCCTGTGCTTTCCCGCAACTTTATAATTCTGTTTTTACAATCCATCTGCCTATCTCCCAAAAAGCAAAAATACACGTTGCGTAATCATTATAGCATAACTGCACTGAATACGCAACGTGTAAATTTTAAAATTTTACGCAGCCTTATCCGTAAAAGGCTGCGCTTGCTTATCATCTTTGGAGCAATCCGTCGTTTGCGGAGCGTCCTGCTCTAATTTATCCAAAACCTGATGCCCGTATTTCTGGAGCAACTGGGTCATAACATCCACACAGCGGTCAAATGCCGCATTATATTT
>JBJELO010000196.1:0-9465 GCA_051879195.1 Lachnospiraceae bacterium | reverse complement strand
TAATTATCAAGGTGCATAAGCGTTGAAAATAACTCATTTGACGCTTACATCATATATATGAATGTAAAACACTGTATTTTTGTTCAATAACAATTAAATTTTGTTGTTATGTTATTTTATTATCAAAAATATTGTCAAGCAATTGACTGGAGTCAGAATTCGCTTTATAATATATGGCATAGTAAAAGGATTTCGAAAGCCCGAAGCAAGAAAGAATCCACCGCTGTCAAATGATTTTCACATCTCAGCGAACACAGAAAAGGAGAGCCGGATGGACCTTAACAGTTTGATCTATTTTACAGAAGCTGCCAAAGACCTGAATTTTACACAGACAGCCAGACGATTATACATATCCCAGCAGAATCTGAGCAATCATATAGCACGTCTGGAAGAATATTATGACGTGAAGCTTTTTGAGCGCAAACCGCACCTAGCACTTACCTATGCAGGAGAAGTTCTGCTTGCGTATGCGTCCAACTTCAAAATGGAAGAAGATAATCTGAAAAATGTCCTGGGAGATATCAAGAAAAAAGAAAAAGGAGTGCTTCATATCGGAGGAAGCCCGTCACGTACAAGCATTGTCATGCCTGTTCTGGCGGAAAGATTTGCACAGAAATATCCAAATGTAGAGCTGAATTTTTATCATCATCATTCCAGCACGCTGACAAAAATGCTGCTGGACGGTGAACTTGATTTTTCCATCGGTATTGACAAAGTCAGACATCCGAATATCATTGCCGAACCGCTATTTACAGACCGGATTTATGTCATGGTATCGGATAAAATTTTAAGGAAATATCTCCCGGAAAAAGCGGATCAGTTAATTGAGAGCGCGGAACACGGACATGATATCAGCGAATTTGCAGACATTCCATTTGTCAATATCCGTTCCAGCAATATTGCCAAAGACTGTTTCCTTTGCGCAGGAATTGAACCGAAATTCACAATAACCTCCAATTATCCTCAGCTTTTTCTGCCGGATAATTATGAAAATACTGCCGCTTCCATTATTACCAAAACGGTTTATCTGCACATATATAAGCGGATATCCAAAGAAACTCATATATTTCCGATCAATACCCGGGAGAATTTTTTATTAAACGAAATATCTTTTATCCGTCATAAAAGAAAATATCTTTCCCAGTACGGGCAGTATTTTCTAAAAATCACAGAAGAATATTTCTCAGAACTGGATGAAATGCAGACTACTGTTTAAAAAACCTTGACTTATACGTCCAAGATAGATCCGACCAGAGCCTCCTATCCTGGTAAAAGAGCTGATATTCCATCAGCTCCAAACTGTATTATTTTCTATTTTACAAATAGCTGAATAGCCGCCTGCGCTACGGATGCGCCAAACTGCTCGAACTGCTCTGCGCAGTCATCAATCTCTTTCGCAATGCCGACTGCACCAATCTGAAAACTGCGCGCAGCTTTCTCGCCTGCACCTGAAAAAACATACATGCCTTTCATCAGCATGTGTCTCAGTATTTCCATGATCGCCGTGTCCGTCCCACCGGCAGGAGACTGGGCGGTCACAAACGCTGCCCCCAGCTTTCCCTTCAGATTCACCCTGAAGCTTTGATCAAACCACTTTTTCAGTTCCCAGCTCATACTGGTGAAATATACCGGGGATCCAAAAATAACCGCATCGCTCTGCTCAAGGAATTCCAGATCCACCTCATTTTCCCGTATATCCATGATTTTTACCTGAATAAACGGATATTTCACCATGATTCCATCCTGAACAGACTCTGCTGCCATTTCCGTATTTCCTGTCTGACTGACATATACAATTGAAATTTTCATCTGTATAACCTCCCTGTTCTGCTGCAGTATCTGCATATCTACAGAAAGCAGACGCCTGGCTTACCACTTTCCTCGTTTTCACCACGCCGCTTTTGCAGATGTAATTTTATTTTTTACAACAAAAGTATAACCCCCCATCTGCTGTTTTGTCAACATCAGAGTCTCAGGCTAACAGAGCAGCAGAATCGCCTGCCTCATAACAGTTTCAATTTTTATACAGTTACTGCTTATACACAATCCGCCGCGGTTCCTTCCCGTAAGGATGTGCCATTGCGGTTCCGCCAAACCATTCATAAACCGTATCATTCCCATTGACACCTTCCAGCACCTCGTAAACAGCCTGCTTATGCGCTTCATAGAGAGATCCATCCTCCGGATGCTCGCGAGTGTGTCCGGTGAGAATATAATCGAATTCCCCTCTTACCGGTTCCAGTGATTCCAGAGCCGCAAGGAAATCAGCCATGGGAAGGCTTTCCTCCAGCTGCATCCAGGTCTGCTCGATGATGCTGTCTCCGGAGAAAAGGATGCGGTCTTTCCTGTCCAGCAGACAGATTCCTCCCGGCGTATGCCCCGGTATATGGAAGACCTCCAGTTCCAGACCTCCCAGATCAAAAACATCACCGTTCTGTACCGGCAGAAACTGCGGAATCTTCTTTCCCGATTCTGCGACAGCTTTCTGAAACTCCGGCATCTTCATAAATTCCAGAGCCAGTTCCCGGTCATCGGGATGCAGATACACCTGATCAAAATAAATATCACCGAAAATATGATCGGGATGCCCGTGGGTATTAACCACAACCAGAGGAAGATCGGTTACGGTTTCTGCAATCGCCTTTACATCCTCATACCCGTTCATGGTATCTATGATCAGCGCTTTCTCTGTTCCTGTTACAATGTATCCGGTGGCTTCATCCGCATCATTCATGAGCCGGATATGGTCGTTGATCGGAATCAGTTTTACTCTTTCAAACATATTGTATTCTCCCATTATGCAATAATCAGTGACATCAGATAAAACGGCGTGATACCAGACTGCATATCCGCCTGCACGTTTTCCTTCTCATGCGGCAATACCGTCAGTTCTACTGTATGCTTCTTATACACTCCGTGATGAAGCAGTACCTCCAGTGCCAGACAGTCTCCCCAGTCCTCATCAAAATTCCCGTCCAGAATCACAGCATTTTTTTCATCACCGTCCAGTACAAGACGTGCTTTTGCCGCCGGTCGGTTAATCGTTCTTCTGAACTGTACGGCAATACAGGAGGCTTCCACCTGAAATGTGATACGGTCCCCGCCTGTTTCCCGATCCAGCCGTTTTTAAAATGATTCAGATGCCCTTTCTTTTCCGCACTGTCCGTGCGGAAGCCATCCAGCTTCGGACAGATTTCCCGAATCGTCAGCCTTTTCGCATTTTCATAGGCATTGTCTGTCATTGGCTCAGGCAACACAGCCATCGGTTCAGGCAATACAGTCACCGGTTCAGGCAATATTTCCATCTGATTTTCATCAATCTGTTTTTCAGGCATCTGCTCCGTATTCATCCGGTTCTTCACCTGTTCCAACAGGCGGATGATTTCTTCTGCCACCAGTCCGTGTCCTTTATCATTCGGATGAAGCCCGTCAGGTGTCAGTTCCTCTCTGGTATATTTACCGTTTTTCATCTTCTGATACACCGTATCTTTTATGCTCACATGAGGAAGATGATACCGGTCACCCACCGCATTGTGATATTCCTGAGCATTTTCTCCGGTATCATAGTAAACATTATTCAGCAGTATGACGGCCGGATGGGAGGGCCACAACAGCAGTTTTCTGATAACGCCTTCATATGTTTCCTGATAAAACGCTGTGGATTTATCGTTTACGCTGAAATCCACCACTATGAAATCCGGCTGATACATCAGCACATCCGTTACAGCTCTGGATACTCCATACAGTGAATCCGTTCCTCCGATTCCTCCATTCACATAATGAAATTGTGCCTGTGGAAATGTGCGCTTCCACCATGTAAATACCCGGTATGCATACGTATTTTCATGCTCTGTTGCAAGACTTCCCTGGGTAATGGAACCGCCCAGAAATCCAATGGTCAGTTCCCCTCCATCCTGTGCTTTTTGCATACAGTTTTCCAGTCCGAAAAAATCCGTCTGATTCATCTTTTCTCACCACCCTTTTATCTGCAGCGTGCCGATATACGCTGCCAGTTCTTCTGCCATTTTCTCCGCTTCGGCAATCCTGAGATGTCCCGGTGTGCCTCTGCCGTTCTCCTCAAATACATAGTGTGAAACTCCGGAATCGCCCAGTTCCCGGCACACCTGATCGATGGACCGGTCCCAGGCTTCATCATGATTCAGCAAAGTAGTACAGCAGATAATCTGTGCATCAGGATACTGTGTGCGCAGCCGGCTGAGCAGCTGCCTGTAGTGTTTTCTCCATTGCTGTGCCTTTTCTCCGTAATAATCTTCTTTCATAATATCTTCGGGATGACTGTCGTTCTGGCCGATGGCCACGATCACAACCTGCGGGGTATAGCGGGAAAAATCCCATTCCGATGCTTCCCCGAAAAAGGGATTGTAATGCACTTTATTCCACGCCGTTTCCATTCCCACCGCTTCCGGTTCCAGAAACCAGCCGGTTCCGTCCATCAGTGCGATTCCGCCCTGCGCAATATCATGAATTTCCGCCCCCAGTTTCCTCGCTGTCATCCAGGCATAGGAATACCAGCTGTTGGAGTATTCTCCGTTATGCACCGGGTCTTCTTTCCCGGTAAAATCCACTGCCTCTGAAACCTCTCCCGCTGAAACGGAATCTCCGTATACTTCAATCCGTCTGCCGTTCTTTTCCCTTACCGGAAGAATCCGGGCGCCTTCTGCAATCTCAAAACCGCAGAAGGTCAGTTCATGGCAGGAATCCTGACGTTTGAACAGCATCACCTCATGTTCTTCTCGTTCCCTGCTTTTTACAGGTATATGGAGAATCATTTCCCCTTCCTCAGGAAGAGCGATGGATGTCTGTTCTCCGTCCAGAACACATCCAAGATAGTTATTCCAGTAGCATCGTCTGTTTTTTACAAAAGCCTTCAGTACATTTCCCGTAAACCGCATGGTTACCGATGTACAGGGGAATACAAAAACCGGCGCACACGGATCGGAATCATCGATCCGCCCGCTGTAAACCAGTTCTTTGCAGTCAGCTTTGATTCTCATTGTCCACCTCTGAATATCCGTATTTTCAAACAGCTGATCTTCCATCTTTTTTCGACACAGCTGTCCGAATCTCAAAAACAAACAGCTGCCCGGAAACTTCCTGCCTGAGCATATCAGGTTACTGTTTAGTTTCCGAACAGCTGTCATATAATTACCTGCAGGTCATTTATTTTATCAGGTCATTTATTCAATTACTATTTCAGTAATTCCATTTTTACGGGTCTCCCGGATCTGCAGGGACTCCCCTGTTTTCCGGGCTTAATTGGTTTTACAGGCTTAACCGGTTTCCCGGGTTTAGCAGGTTTGGCAGGTTTCCCGGGCTTGACAGGTTTCTTTTTCTGATTCTTCCTGTCTGCTCCACAGTATTTACAGATCCATTTTTTACCTTCTTTCACATAGGTATGTTCTTCTGTAAAAGTCTCGTTACATCCGGCACATGTTACTGTATGAGTACCGTTTTTATTATCTGTATACGTATATTCATGAACATGTTCCGGTGTTTCCGGCTCAGTAACATCTCCAAATGTTACTTCGGTAATATCTGTGTTAACCGCAGTAATATTATCATACCAGATTGTACCTGTGACAGTATCGCCATCAAAGAATTCGTTATCAATTGCATTGACCCAGAGACCAAAGGTGCTTACAGAAGCACAGTCATCTACCAGACCTCCTTTGGGATTCCCCTCTGTATCACGCTGTCCGAATTCAGTAAAAGGAATGGTAACCAGAACGGGCTGTCCTGCGTGTTCCTTATAGCCGTCATACAGATTCATATAGGTTTCATAGCAGGTGTTATTGGCCTGAATCTGGATTACCACCTTCTGCTGATTTGCATCGGGAATCGTCCAGAACTGCAGTGCAGTACAATCCGACCAGTCCACTTCTTTAGTAATGGTAGCGCCTGCCCAGCCTCCGCTGGTTTCCGAATAGGTAAATTCCATGGCATAACCGTCCTGCGCTTTTCCTTCAGCATTGGTCAGTTTCAGATTGATCGTGCTGCCTGAAGCCTTATTGGTTGCCCATGAGCCGGTCAGCATGGAATCCACTCCGTAATAGGATTCGAAATCATCAACCATATACGGATCCGGTTCTTTTTCGGCAATATTGAAAATTACTGTAATTTCAGCCAGTTTCTTTTCACCGCTGTAAAGCAGGATTTTGCCATTGGCTGCTTCGCCCAGCTGTGCCAGTATATCTGCAGTCAGTTCTGCCGATGCAGTTCTTCCTTCAACAGATGTTTCCAGACTGATTTCTTCATTTCCGTCGGATACGGCAAGAACCGCATCTGTCACCCCTTTACTGAGCTGCGCTGTAATTGTGGTTGCTTCCAGAACCCGGATACCCGCAACAGGATTCGTAATATAACCGGTTATATCCCATCCTGTAACAGAAGGATCCAACGGCTTTGTTTCACCATAAATTACATTTTTCTGGTCAGCCGCAAAAATACTTTTTTCGTTATTGTAAAAACGAATAAATCCATCCATCAGCTCATGTCCGTGAAGTGTACCGTCTTCTGCCTTTGATACTGCAAAAGGAGCATAATAATTGCCTTTGGAATCATAATTGGACCATACCATGTAGTATGCACAGTTGTAGTCCGGTTTCGTGATGATATCCAGAATCTCAGTAAACCACTCAGGGCGTTCATTGCCTGTTTTCTTCATGGCGCTGTTGGTAATACCGGTTTCTGTAACAGCAAAAAGTTTATTATGCTCTTTTGCAAACTGGTCTGTGATTTTTACTACAGACTCAAAGTTTTTCATAAAAGTATAATTCTCATCTGCTGACGCTTTGTCATCATAGGTATCAAATCCCACCATATCTATAAATTCATCGCCGGGATACCGCTCGCCGTATTCCTCTACAGAAGCAGCCTCGGAACCGGGACCGTATACATACAGCAGGTTATGAACATTCTTTGTGTCACGCAGATACTCTACTGTATACTTAAATACGCTCTTATAGGTTTCCGCATCACAGAATGCTTTGCCCCACCAGAACCAGCTGCCGGTATTCTCATGGAACGGCCGGAACAGAATCGCTCCGTCCACCTGACCGGCATATTCCGCAACCAGATCCAGAAAAGCGGTAAACTGTTCATTGAATTTCCCACCGGGGAGGATCTGATTCATACAGTCCCCTTTCAGGTTGTAGGAATCTGCGCTGCTGTAATCGTAGCGATCATAAGTCTTTTCTGCAGAAGCATCCTTTTCCTCAGCAAATGCAAAGTTGGGCATATGACAGGACAATGTCATAACTGCTCCATCTGCAATTGCCTCATTGGACAGCAGTGCTGCCGCTTTAATATTTCCTTCTGTGGTCTCGGGAATCGGATCTGCTTCCGGGTGGCGTGCATTGTATTTGGATGCAAAACCGGAGAATAATCCACCGCAGTCCAGACCATTAATCGCTGCCGGAGAACCTGTCAGATCCTCCGTATCAGAACAGGAAAGTTCTGAAGATCCTGCTTTCAGCACGGTATCTTCCATATGGCCGTATAATGCCGCATCGGATTCACCTACTGCTTTCAGATACTGGTACAGACTGATTACCGATGCATCAGCATTCGGGTCTGCCAGCTGAATTTCTGAAGCATAGGAATAATCATTGCCGTTTACCGTAAGGGCTGTACCACTGCCGGAAATGACAGTCTTTGTATCGGCTTTTTCAGTCGCATCCACATATACATCTTCTACCGCCTCAGCAGCAAACTGAATATTATCCAGCCATATATCACCTTTGTAATCCGTGTTTACACCGATCAGGCAGAAGGTAATCCCGTTGACAGAGCCGTCAGCTTTTTCGCAGGGCAGCGCAGCTGACAGTTTCTTCAGTGTTCCGCTTACTGTTTCCGCTGCACTCAGATCAAGCGCAGCATCGCCCACATTAAGTACATCAGAATTTACGGCCAGTTTAAAACTTCCGCTTGTCATATTGGCTTCATCATAGTAGAAATCCAGGGTAACTTTTGTAATGCTGTCAAAACTGATGCCATCATCATTCCAGTTTGAAATTGCCATCTTGCTGTAATTCTTATCGGCATCAGCACTGTAATCCACCGTTGCTTTCACCATGCCGTTTTCCTGTGATACAGAAGAATTGGCAGCGCCGGAGTACTGATACTCCCAACCTTCTCCATAGTACCAGCTTCCCAGTTCTTCCAGTCCGGCTAAATCTGTAGCAGGTGGTACAACGGCAGAATCTTCCGTTTGGCCGCTTTCAGCAGATATTTCCACCGTGACAGCAGTACTGTCTGCTTCCTCTGCAAAAGCAGGTACAGACATTCCCGCAATCATTGTTACGGAAAGCAGAAACGAGAGCAATTTTTTGTTTCTTTGTTTCATATGTTCTTCCTTTCCCGGGAGGACATCATCCCGGCCAGTCACCCGTTTTCCGGGATTGCCGCTCCCTGTAAATCCCGCCTTTCGAACACATATCATTCGTGCACATATGATTCGCGCTCTGCAGGCCGTTAATAAAGTATATCTTTCCGACAGAACGATCCGCGGTTTCGACTGTCTGAAATTCTTTTTATATACGGTTTGTATGATTACAGACTCCTTTATCCAGCTACACCAGATTGGCTGCCCCGATCATACCGGCCCGGTTGCCCAGTTCTGCCGTTCTGATCTCGGGAAGTTCTCCGTGAATGCCGCCGAAGCAGCCGGTTTTCACCATTTCACGGATGGGTGCCAGAAGAACCTCGCCCTGTGCGGCGATTCCGCCGCCCAGAAGCAGCGCCTGAGGCCGGAAAATGTTAATGATATTGACAATTCCGGTTCCCAGCTTGCTGATATAATCTGCTACGATTTCTTTTGCGATTTCATCGCCTTCTCCGGCCAGCCAGAAGATTTCATCCGGTTCCATGGTTTTTCCCAGCTTCTTTTCCGACACTTTCCGAAGGGCTGTAGCAGAAGCGTAAGCTTCCAGGCAGCCCCGCCGGCCACAGGTACAGGGTTCACCGTTTTCCACGATGACCATGTGGCCCAGCTCGCAGCCTCCCATTCTTCCGCCTTCGTAAATCTTTCCGTCAAGGATGATACCGCCGCCCACACCGGTTCCCAGTGTCAGCATGACCACATCCTGATAATCTCTGGCTGCACCGGAGGCCGCTTCTCCCAGCGCAGCACAGTCCGCATCATTGGCAATCTGAATCGGTACCGGCAGATAAACCGACAGCAGCTGTACCAGGGGGACCTGTTCCCAGGCAATATTGTTGGAGTAAACCACAGTTCCAGTCTTTCTGTTTACAGTGCCGGGTACACCCACACCGACGCCGATACACTGGTCCATGGGAATTTTCTCCCGGTCAAGCAGAGCCAGCACTGCTTCACCAATCCTTTTAATCACAGCTTCTGCTCCTGTCCCCGCTTCCGTGGGAATCACGGCAGAAGCCAGCAGCTTCTGATTCACATCCACCAGACCGATCTTCGTATCGGTTCCG
>JBJELO010000195.1:0-9476 GCA_051879195.1 Lachnospiraceae bacterium | reverse complement strand
AGACACCGCTGGAGACCCGTTTCAATGTGGCCATGTTCGGTGCTTTCGGCTATGAGCTGGACATCACCCGCATGCCCGAAGAAGAATTTGAGGAAGTAAAGAAGCAGGTTGCATTTGTTAAACAGTACCGGAAGCTGATCCATACCGGAACCTATTACCGTCTTGCGGATCCTTTTGCAACAAATGAAGGTGCGTGGATGGTGGTTTCACAGGATCAGAAGGAAGCAATTGTCATGTACTCCAGAATCCTGATTCATCCCAATTCACCGGTTAAACGTCTGAGACTGAAGGGCCTGAACCCTGATCTGGAATACAGAATCGAAGCTCCCCGGAAGAAAGAAGTAAGCCGCTGCGGCGATGAACTGATGTATGCAGGGCTCATCACAACAGAACCAGCCATCGGAGATATCGGAGAAGCCGGTGCGGATGTGTATACGGACTTCTACAGCAAGGTTTATGTGTTGAAAGCAGATTAGTGCAGTTACTGTAAATTATAACAGGGGGCTGTCGGGAATTTCCCGCCAGCCCCCTTCTTCCAATATATGGGTTTATGTGTCTATTTCATTTCATTTCTTTGATCAAATCATAAATAAATCTATCTCTGGAAAAAAGATCAGTTTTTTTTCGAATAAAACTCAATAGTATAATTTTCTTCATCCGATATGATAGAGATAAGCAAAACAGCTTTATCAAAGGAGGAAATTTATCATGAAAAACAACAAAACAACCTCTGAATACCGCCTGTTGCTTATTAGTTCAGGGCTGGGTTCGGTTTTGGGTTCAGGGATTATCGTAGGTCTTGCGACAACAATTACAATCTGGCAGAATGTGCTTGGTTTAGATGCAACGCAGGTTGGTATTGTGTCGAGTCTTCTGACTTTTTCCATTGCGGCAGGTTCACTGCTTGCCGGAAAAATATCGGAGAAATGGGGGCTTATTCGTTCTTACAATTATTTGAATCTTGGATTCATCATAGGTACCATTTTGATTATTATTTCACAGAACCTGGGGATGCTCTGTGCCGGAACGATTGTGGCAGGCTTTATATCTGGTGCAGATCTGCCAATCGCACTGACGGTTATTTCCCGTGATGCGCCCGATGATAAGACAGCGGCAGAGCTGGTTTCAGGCACACAGATTTATTGGACTGCAGGTATCCTTCTTTCAACTTTGGCAGCATTTGCAACTTCTGCCATGCCGGGAGCGCTGTCTGCACAGATTGTCATGGGAATCCTGACTGTGGCGGCTGCGATAACCTTTGGTTTGAGAAATGGATCTGCAAAAATTAAAGAGATACATAACAATGCTCCCCAGAAGAGTGACAGTGAAGAGAAAAAGGAAAAAGTATCCGTGGCAAAGCTGCTGCTCGGAAAAGAGAAGAAATATTTATGCTTTTTCATCTGTATTCTTGTGTTCTACTGTGGATGGAACCTGTTGGCAAATACTTTCGGACAGTTTCAGACATATATGCTTGTGAAAGCAAATGCTACACAGTCGTTTGCGACCGGATCTGGTCTGATTCTGACACTGGTGTGCCTGGTAGTCGCAACTATTTTCTCAAAAATTGCAGGTGGCAAGAACCGTAATGTTGCTTTTGCAGCTGGAATCGTAATCATGATTGCGGCGCTGGTTGGCCTGGCGCTGAGCAGCAGCAGTATTATCCTTATTGTCGCTTGGCTCGCCCTTCAGAATGTAGGTTCAACCTTTGCCGGAGAGGCAATGTACAAGGTGTGGACACAGGAGTCTTTCCCCGTAGCGTACCGCTCCGGTGTACAGGGATTTATCAATGGATTTTCAAGACTTTGCTGTGCGGCATTTGCTCTGATCACTCCGATCCTGGTATTGCCGGAAAATATTAAGACAACCATGATCGGCTTTGCTGTGCTGATTGCGGTAGCAGGAGTGTTCGGCCTTATTCAGATCCGACTTCAGAAGAAGTACAATGTTGGAATGAACTAATCTGCTCCCCCTCACTGGTTTGTCTTCCGGTATTCTCCGGGAGTCATTCCGTAAGTTTTTTTAAACATCCGCATGAAGTGCTCCGGGTTCTCATAACCTACAAGCTCGCATATAGAACTGATGCTGAGGCTGGTTTCCCGGAGCGCCCTGCATGCCTGACCAAGCTTGATATCTCGAATAATCTGCCGGAATGTACGTCCAGTTCCCTCTTTTATCATCGTGCTGAAATGAGATGGGCTGTAGCCAAAGTGATTTGCCGTCTCATGCAGAGTCACTGTCTGATAATTTCTCGTAAGATAATTCAGCACTTCTGTCATGGAGGCGCCAGAGTAAGATTTTGTTAGAATAGATTCCAGGTCATTTTCATGGTACCGCAAAAGCAAAGCCCAAAGCTGCATGAGGAGGGTGTTGAGAAACGCTGAGCTGTATTTCTCATGGGCGAGATATTCGATAAAGAGATCTTCCAGAACAGAGCGTATGCGGGAGTCGTCTCCAGTGTGAAAAATCAGATAGTTCCCTTCAGTTTTTTTGTAAAAAACGTGCGAGAAAAACAGCGCAAGGGGACTTCCGGTAGTAATTGTCTGAAAGAAGGTGGAGTGGAAGGTAGAGGAGCGCACAATAATATTGAATGCGATACTGTCATCAAACACTCCGACGCTGTGGACGGTGTTCGGGGGAATGATGCAGATATCGCCAGCATGCAGAGTGTACTGTCTCCCCTGTATCACAGTGTCGATCACTCCATCATACACATAGAGAATTTCTACAAATTCGTGCTCGTGGTCAAAGACCGGCGTGTAGCGGTAGTGCTTGCAGACGGTTATATTTCCAGAAATATTTTGGAACTGCTGATCTTCTTTTAGGAGCGAAAACCAGAGGCCCCGTTCAGTCAGCGCGGGAACGTACAGGAGACGGCGCTTGATATATTCAGGATCAAGTGTACCCAGATATTCTGTAAATGTTTCGGGATGCTCTTTTTCCTGAAAATATACTTCTCTGTAAAAGAGCTCGTCCTCTGTATAGGCAGCAAGAAAGGCAGGGAAGTCTTTTTTGGAAATCTTCACTGTGTATGCGCCTCCTTTTCTCGAAAATCTAATATAATTATTATATCATGAATTATATCATGAAGCCTATATGCAGTGGAAAAAAAGATCAGTATTTTCCCGAATAAAATTCAATAGTATAAATTTGAAAATTCAGTATGATTAAGATAACAAGAATGGAGGAAATACAAATGAGAAAACAAACAAGTCACCAGTCGATCGGGAAGTGGAGACAGCGGATTGGCTACGGCTCATCAGATTTTGCCTGCAACCTGATCTGGCAGATGATATCGTTATATTTACTGTATTTTTACACCAACGTCATGCATCTGAATGCGGCGGCTGTCAGCGTCATGTTCCTTGTCACGAAGTGCATTGACGGTGTTTCCGACCTGATCGTTGGATATCTGATCGATAAGACAGACACAAAATGGGGGAAATCAAGACCGTGGATTGCATTTGGCGCAATTCCATTCGGTGTGTCGGCAGTGCTGGCATTCAGCGTTCCAAATATTTCCCAGACAGGAATGCTGATCTATGCCTATGTAACTTATATCCTGCTTTCCACATCCTATACGGTGGTCAATATCCCGATGGCTTCTATCCTTCCGGCTCTGTCGGAGGATCCACAGGAGCGAACTGTGTTGGCATCCAGCAGAACATTCTTCTCCTCGCTGGGATCGACAGTAGTCAGTGCATTTACCCTGACGCTGGTAGATCGGTTTGGAAATGGAAATGAAGCGCTTGGATTCAGGATGGTGATGATTCTGTTTGGCGTAATCGGATGCCTGATTTTGTTTTTCTGCTTCTTCAATACGAGAGAGCAGACTACTATAATGGTAGAGAAGGTCAGCTTGAAGAAAAATATTCAGAGCTTGCTTCACAATAAGCCGTGGAAGCTATTTGCGTTGAATATTATCTGGTTTTTCGGAGGCTATACAATTCAGGCTGGAGCGGTTATCTATTATTTTACGTATGTGGTACAGAATACAGCGCTGGTTCAGATTGTGGCAACAATTACAACGCTTGTTCCGATTATTACGAACCTGTGCGCGCCATTCCTTGTCAGACTGACCTATAAGAGAAATCTGATGATCATCGGAAATGGAGTTCATATTGCTGGACTTCTCATGATTTTCTTCGGGGGAACCAATGTCCCGGTGCTCCTTATGGGGGCAGTGACCGCGGCAGCAGGTTTTGGACTGAAAGGAAGTATGCATTTTGCGATGCAACCAGACCCGGTTGACTACGGTGAATGGAAAAGTGGTGTCAATACCGCGGGAACTCTTTCGGCAGTAAACGGCTTTATCGGAAAGGTGGGTATGGCATTGGCCAGCAGCATCGGCGCAGCGCTTCTGGCAGTTGGTGGATTTGATGAGTATGCTGCAGTACAGAGCATTACAACACAGAATTTTATCACAGTGATGTACATCTGGGTTCCCGTTGTTATGAATATAGGATCTGTAATCACAATGGTATTATATGATCTTGACAAAATTTATCCGGATATTGTAAAGGAATTGGAAGAGAGGAGAAGATCGGCATGGCAGCAATAAACAAAGAACCTGATATGGTGAGGGTGTCAAATGAAGCATTTTTAAGAAAAGCGGCGGAATGTGCTCCTGTATTAAAAGAGGTGAAGGTACATCCTGTAAGCATTGTCGAAATGTGCACGACGAACGGCGCATATCCAGAGGTTGTGCAGGTCGAGCCGGCAGAGTGCATGAAAGAGCATCATTTACAGAAGGGTGACAGACTCTGCTTTGACTTCGGAGACCATCAAGTGGGATATGTGAGTCTGAAGCTCGCTTCTGTGGGAAGTCCTCAGGATGCCCCTGCATTTTTTCGACTGAAATTTGGAGAGATTGCAAAAGAAATGGTCGAGGATTCAAAGGACTACGATGGCTGGATTAGCCGGAGTTGGATTCAGGAGGAGCAGTTCCATGTGGATGTTCTCCCCTGTGTGCTGGAACTTCCGAGGCGGTATGCATTCCGGTATATGGAAATTGAAGTTATCGATACATCGATGAAGTGGCAGTTGGTTGTGGAAGAGATTACCTGTAAAGCGGTGTCAGCGGTATCCATTGAGGATGTAGCTTTGGCCAGGTGCGATGATGAGACAGTACGTCGGCTGGACCGGGTCAGCCTCAGGACATTGCAGAATTGTATGCAGAATGTGTTTGAGGATGGTCCCAAACGGGACAGACGGCTGTGGCTTGGAGACTTAAGATTGCAGGCACTTGCAAATTATGAGACCTTTAAGAGGTTTGATCTGGTAAAACGGTGCCTTTATCTCTTTGCCGGACAGACAAAGGAAAACGGACAGGTCAGCGCATGTCTGTTTACAGAGCCGGAAATAATTGCGGATGATACATTTCTTCTGGACTATTCGATGTTTTTTGGAGCAACTCTTCTGGATTACTATAAAGCTTCCGGCGATATGGAGACACTGCGGGAGTTGAGTAAATGTGCTTATCGACAGATGCAGATTGCAAAGGAACGGTCTGATGAAAACGATCTTATGGCAAGTTTTGGCGATTTTACGGAGTTTATCGACTGGACTGAGGGACTTGATAAGCAGGCGGCGCTGCAGGGGATATATATCTATTGTGCAAAGCGCGTAAAGGAGATTGCGGAGATCCTTGGCGATACGGAAAAAGCGACAGAGATGAAAAAGGAGGCAGAGGCAAAGACTGAAGCGGCATGGAACTATCTCTACGATGGAGAGATGGAGCTGTTTGTCAGTGGGCCTGACCGCCAGGTAAATTATGCAAGTCAGGTGTGGCTGGTCCTTGCTGGAATCACCGATGAAAAGACCGGAGGAGAGATTCTCGACCGTGTGATTTTCCGCAATCCTGAGAAAGGAATGGTTTCTCCTTACATGAATCATCACTTTGTGGAAGCACTTCTCATGTGCGGCAGGAAAGAGCAGGCGATGAATTATATGAAGTATTACTGGGGCGGCATGCTTAATTACGGAGCGGATACTTTCTGGGAGCTCTATAATCCCGAAAATCCAGCCGAGTCGCCCTATGGTTCCAGCATTGTAAACAGCTACTGCCATGCCTGGAGCTGTACCCCTGCGTATCTTTTAAGAAAATATTATACAGATCTGTTTTAGCGCAGTACAGCGGAACGGAGAATATCATGAAGAATGTGAAAGAGATTGTAAAACAGATGACATTGGAAGAAAAGGCCGCTATGTGCTCTGGCGCTGATTTCTGGCATACAGAGAACATTGAACGACTAAAAGTAACGTCCACTATGGTGAGTGACGGTCCTCATGGTCTAAGAAAACAGCCGGAGGAGTCAGCCGGAGATCATCTTGGACTTAACGGTGCAATGGAAGCAGTATGCTTTCCTGCCGCATGTGCCGCAGCGTGCTCCTTTGACAGAGAACTGCTGTATGATATGGGACAAACTCTTGGGCGGGAATGCAGGGCAGAGAATGTTTCAGTTCTTTTAGGTCCGGCAGTTAATATCAAACGTTCTCCACTCTGTGGAAGAAACTTTGAGTATATGTCAGAAGATCCATACGTATCAGGAGAACTGGCAGCGGCATATATTAACGGCGTACAGTCACAAAATGTGGGAACATCCATCAAGCATTTTGTGGCAAATAATCAGGAGCATGAACGAATGACGATTTCATCCGATGTAGATGAGCGGACGCTGAGAGAGATTTATTTCCCTGCTTTTGAAACCGCAGTGAAAAAGGCAAAACCGTGGACTGTGATGTGCTCCTACAACAGAGTGAATGGACTGCATGCATCAGAAAACCGCTGGCTTCTTACAGATATTCTGCGGAAAGAGTGGGGGTTTGACGGATATGTCATGTCAGACTGGGGCGCTGTGCGTGACCGAGTGGATGGAATCCTGGCCGGATTGGATTTGGAAATGCCGGGAAGCAACGGGGCTAACGACCGGGCAATTATAGAGGCAGTACAGACCGGAAAGCTTCCGAAAGCTGTGCTTGATGAGACGGTAGAGCGGATTATGAATATTGTGTTTCGATATACCGAGGGAGATGGCTCTCAGACAGAAGAAGTCAGTGCAGTATTTGACAGAGAAAAAGACCACAAAAAGGCCAGAGAGATTGCAGAAAAATGTATCGTATTACTGAAGAATGATGAGAAGGTCCTTCCTTTTTCGAAGGGAGAGAAGATTGCTATGATTGGTGGCTTTGCGGAGAATCCACGCTATCAGGGCGGTGGGAGTTCACATATTAATTCCTACAAGGTCGTCTCTGCCCTGACGCTGAAGGATTCTTACGGAGATATTGCCTACGCCGAAGGATTTTCAGCAAAGGGAGATATCATAGATGAAGCAAAAGAGGAGGAGGCGCTTCAGATAGCAAAAGCCGCAGATAAAATAGTAGTCTTTGCAGGACTTCCGGACAGCTTTGAGTCAGAGAGCTATGACCGCAGTCACATGCGTCTTCCGGAGTGCCAGAACAGGCTTCTTGGAAAGCTGTGCGAGCTTCACAAGCCTGTTGCAGTAGTTCTTCACAATGGCTCTCCGGTTGAAATGCCGTGGGCTGACCAGGTGAAGGGAATTGTGGAAGCGTATCTTGGCGGAGAGGCAGTCGAGGAGGCAGTGATGGATGTGCTGTATGGAAAGGTAAATCCATCCGGCAGACTGGCAGAAACCTTCCCTCTTCGTCTGGAAGATAACCCAAGCTACTTGAATTTCCCGGGAAAGAATGGACGTGTGAACTATGCGGAGGGCCTGTATGTTGGGTATCGCTACTACGATACAAAGAAGATGGAGGTGCTGTTCCCCTTCGGCTACGGGCTGAGCTACACCACATATTCCTATGACGGACTTTCCATGGATAAGACTATTGCAGACTCAGGAGAATTGAGAGACAAGAGCAAGGTGACAGTCAGTCTGAATGTAACAAATACAGGGAATCTGGCAGGCCGCGAAGTAGTACAGCTCTATGTATCAGATTGCACCAATGCAGCGGAACGACCGGAGCAGGAGTTGAAAGGGTTTACCTCCGTATGGCTTGAGCCGGGAGAGACGAAGCGAGTTTCAATGGAGCTTGATTATCGCTCCTTTGCGTGGTACGATGTGGACCGAAGCGAATGGTATGCGGCAGATGGAAGCTATGAGATTAGAATTGGAAGCTCTTCGAGGGATATTCTCCTGAGGGGAGAGATCATTTTGCAGGGAGCAGAAAAGAAACTGCCGGTCATTGATGCAGATGTAATGATCGGAGATCTCCTTGAATGCTCAGAGACGAAAGGATTTGTACAGGATCGGCTGATGCCGTACATTGCAGAGTTCGTCGGTACTGATGATTTCAATAAGATGGATGAGATGGAACGGAAGATGGTATATTATCTGCCTCTTAGTTCATTGAGAAGCTTTAGTGAAATCGACAATGACGGAGTGAAAAAACTCGTGGATGAGTTAAAAGCAATCTGTAGCGCAGATATTTAAATGAGAGAGCATCAAGTTTTGTGTAAATTGAAAAAACGGATATAAGATATGCTATCAGTTGCTGAGGGGACTGTCGGGAAATAGACAGTCATAACGGGGGGAGTTATGGTTCACCAGAATCATAACTCCCCTGTAAATTTGCCTGAATTTTGTTTAAACTTGAGGGGCTGAAAACGGCTGGTGTGCTCTTTTTTGATGAACCGTCCTGATAAAGATTCGTCATTTTGACAGGTGAGATGATAAAAGCGTCGAAATGCAATATTGATAACAAAATACACAAAATAAAGCGATTTACAGAAGAATAAAAAGGCAAAATTACGAACACCAGTCGTATTAAAAAGTAAAAAAAATGAATAAAATGAAAAAAATACATGCGATAGATTAAATATGGAATATTGTTGGAACTGATATAGAAAAATGGTGGCAAAATACACAAACAAAAAACGAAAAGAAAATAAATTACTTCAAATAATTGTGAATTATGACGACTAAAACGCGCTGATAATAGCAAAAACTTACAATGAAAAGTGAAAAATACATAAATATACCACATTTTTCTATTTTCAAATCACATTATTCCATGTTCCTTTATGCCATGTAAGTGTACAATATAGCCAAGGAACAATGAACGAGTTCCAGAAAAGAATCAATATTTTTCAGAAGGAGGAAAAATTATGAAACTGAAAAAGATTACAGCTCTGATGCTGGCTTCGGCCATGGCTCTGTCTCTGACTGCATGCGGCGGCAGCAGCTCTGATTCCAAAGGCGGTTCCGAAACACCGGCCAATGTTGACCTGAACGCTGAGTACACAGTTGATGAACTGACTGTCAGCATCTGGGATAACAACCAGCTGGACGGTCTGCAGAAGATCGCTGACAAGTGGACGGAAACATCAGGTGTTAAGGTTAAGATCAACGTTGTTACATGGGACAACTACTGGACACTGCTTGAAGCCGGTGCTCAGGGTGGTGAGATGCCCGATGTATTCTGGATGCATTCCAACACAGCTCAGATGTACATGGAGA
>JBJELO010000194.1:0-2128 GCA_051879195.1 Lachnospiraceae bacterium | reverse complement strand
CCTCCGGGCATGGAATCAAAGTTTGTATGGGCGCTGTAGCAGGCAATATCGTTGCCGATGAGCATATACAGCTTCCTTCCGATAGATGTATCTCCGGTAATCTGTTTAATGCCTTTGAAAAGCAGCGGATGGTGGGTCAGCAGAAAATCACAGTGCTTCATGGCCGCATCACAGACAATCTCCTCCGTAGCATCCAGCGCAATATAAACCTTTTTAACCTCTTTTCCCGCATGCCCCACCTGCAGGCCGGAATTGTCCCAGCTGCATGCATAATTTGCAGGAATCTCCTTTCCCAGATAATCCAGCAGTTCTTTTATATCCATTTCTCTTCCTCCCTGATTCTTTTGTGAAATGTAACTGTTCAGAGGAAACACGCAGTGTTTTCGAGGTTGGCTCTGAATAGTTACTGTAAAGTTATCATTTCATCTGCACACAGTGCCGCCGGGATCATTTCATGGCTTCCAGTGCCCCCTGCAACAGCTGCTCCTCCCGGTCAAGCTCCGCCATGCGGGCCAGACTGCGCTCCGAGTCACGGTCACCGATTCTACGGCGCAGCTCATGCAGCTTTGTACGCTCCTGCTCCAGAAAATCACGCAGTACCGGGTGATCTCCCCGGATCAGTTCCCGGCCGTAAACATATTCATATTCCTGATCGTAATGCATGAAACCTCTTGCCACATCCATGATGACATAATATTTTCCCGCATCCAGCACCATATCCTCTTTCAGAATGGAAAATCCATGTTCCTCCAGCCAGTGTCTCGTCTCCCCGATTTCACTCTGGGGAGACAGAATCCAGTGACCCACATTGTCCCACATGTGCTTCCCTTCTTCCAGAATTTTCCGAATGAGGGGGCCTCCCATGCCGGCTATGACCACTGTATCGGCTTCCCCCGGTTTCAGGGCAGCCAGTCCGTCTGCCAGACGCAGTTCGATCCGATCCTGCAGCCCGTGCACAGTAACGGCCTGCTGTGCTCTCGACAGAGGCCCGGGCCGCACATCCATGGCAATGGCTCCCGTTACTTTATGTAAAGAAACCAGATAAATGGGCAGATGACCGTGGTCTGTCCCCACGTCGGCCATCACCCCGCCATCTGGCACAAAATCAGCTATTTTCTTTAGTCTTGGCGATAAATTCATTTTCCCTCTTTCTACGGCTCCAGAAAATCGCGCAGCTTGCAGCTGCGGCTGGGGTGCCGCAATTTTCTCAGCGCTTTGGCTTCTATCTGGCGGATCCGTTCTCTCGTTACATTGAAATCACGGCCCACCTCCTCCAGTGTTCTGGCCTGACCGTCATACAGACCGAAACGCAGGCAGATCACCTGCTGCTCCCGGCTGGTCAGCGTATCCAGCACCTCCTCCAGCTGTTCCTTCAGCATGGAATTGGTGGCAGCCTCCATGGGCACCGCCACGTGATCGTCCGCCAGAAAATCACCCAGATGGCTGTCATCCTCTTCTCCCACCGGAGATTCCAGAGACACCGGATCCTGGGCATTTTTCAGGATATCGGCCACTCTGGCAGGAGGCAGATCCAGACGCTTTGCCAGTTCCTCCACGCTGGGTTCCCTGCCCAGTTCCTGCACCATCTGTCTCGAAGTCCGCACGATCCGGTTGATGGTCTCCACCATGTGCACCGGAATCCGTATGGTACGGGACTGATCGGCTATGGCACGGGTGATTGACTGCCGGATCCACCAGGTCGCATAGGTGCTGAATTTATACCCTCTGGTATAATCAAATTTATCCACAGCCTTGATCAGACCCAGATTTCCTTCCTGAATCAGATCCAGCAGCTGCATGCCGCGTCCGGTATAGTGTTTGGCAATACTGACCACCAGACGCAGATTGCTTTCCGCCAGCTTTTTTCTGGCTGAAGCGCTGCCGGAAGCAGCTTCCTTTGCCAGACGGATTTCTTCTTCTGCGGAAAGAAGCGGTACCTTACCGATTTCTTTCAGATACATCCGGACCGGATCCTGCGAAATGCTTCCTTCCGGAACGGGAAACTCCCATTCTCCGGGTTCCCATTCTGTTTTTTCTTCATCAGACAGTTCCATTTCCGGACTTTCCAGCTCTCTGGCCGGATTTTCCACTGTTATTTTATGAGCATCCAGACAATCCAGGATTGCAT
>JBJELO010000193.1:0-2151 GCA_051879195.1 Lachnospiraceae bacterium | reverse complement strand
TGCCCCCATACTCAATTTCGCGACTGCACACAGGGCACCCACCCACCGTTCCAGGTCACTCTACTCCGCTCTGATACAGGCAGCAATACACAATTATCAGGCGGGGTTCTCTTCCGCTTTCAGCGGTCTGCGTCACAGGCTTCTCATTGCTTCCTGCATCTGACTGATCTGTTCCTCTGTCATTGCAATCCCATAACTGTCAACCGTCTTCTGAGCTGCTTTCAGGCCTTTTGTTTTCTCACCTTTAGTCCCCTGCAGAAGTACCCTTACATCAATCATATAGCAATACTCAAGAAACACTTTCAATGTCTTATGCTTGTTTTTATTATTCAGCAGATCTACAACATCCTTCATATCGTCATGATAAAGAAGCACAACAATATCACCATATCTGACTGAAAAATAATGTTCAAAAAAATCCATCTGCATTTCGATTATAGTATGATACAAGGTATATCACACGGACAAAAATCCGTGTGACAACCTCCCAGAATGTTTTGGATTTTCCAGAACATTCAGAATCCCCTGATTCAGCAGTGCACCCATGAGGTCACTGGTTGATAATTTCATGATTTTCCGTTATACTTTATCTATCGTATGAGCGAGAAAAATCGAAAGTTGAGGTAAGGAAACTGCCCTTGCGACTGCAAGAAATATCGAATATTTATGGAATGACAATTCGGAAGCTGATCCGTTCTCTGTTGATATGGGCTAACAGTTTCGTTTCCAGTTTGTCGAAGAAAAATACGAATATGACCGGGACGCAGGTTGTAAAAAGCCATGTTGTCACCAGTACAAATGGAGGAAATTTATGATTGCCCAACAGATGCCAAGAATCGATCTGCACGATTCAGTGGAACTGAAAAACGCCCTGCCCTTACGAACACCCTATGTGATCCACATTGATCCCTGTGATACCTGTAATTTCCGCTGCAAGTTCTGTCCTTCAGGAAACCGGGAACTGATGAAGACAATTCCCGATCGGGGGTATGGACCTATGGATATGCAGGTATATGAGCAGATTATTGCGGATCTGAAAGAATTCCAGGATCCGATCCAGGTGCTCCGACTTTACAAAGAGGGGGAGCCACTGCTCCATCCCCGGTTTGCAGATATGGTGCGCCTGGGCAAAACTTCACCTCAGGTTCTCAAAGTAGATACCACCACCAACGCTTCACTTTTGACGCCGGAACGGAGTCTGGAGATTATTGACGCCGGACTGGACCGGATCAACATCTCCGTCGAGGGGATCAATGCCCGGCAGTACCTGGAATTCTCCGGACATAAGCTGGACTATTCACGGTTTGTAGATAACATAGCATTCTTTTATCAGCACAAAAAACAATGTCAGGTAATTGTGGAGATTAATGGCGATCTGCTGACGGTAGAGCAGGAGGAGGAATTCTATCGCATTTTTGGCAACATCGCCGATGGAATCAGCGTGGAGCACACGATCGACTACTGGCCCAAGTATAGCCAGACCCAGGTGGAGGTGGACGAAAATGTCAGTCTTCTGGGAGGCACATCCCGGGAGGTTTTGGTCTGTCCCTATGTATTTTACGAAATGTGCATCAATTCGGATGGCAGTTACAGCCTTTGTCGGTTTGACTGGAACCATGCCATGCGGCTGGAACACCATGTCGGTGGTCGTCCCACCCCCAAAAAGATCTGGGACAGTATCGTCTTGTGGGAATTCCAGCAACGTTTTTTAAAGAAGGAACGGAAGATGATGTCTGTTCTTTCCTGCCCCAAATGCGGGATCCTGAAGCAGGGAGTTCCAGAAGATCTGGATGAATTTGCTGAAAAAATTCTGGAACAGATGTAAAATGTTCATAAGTTTTCATTATCCTGATATTCTGTTTTTTATCCACTTTTGTCTCTGCTGTCGGTCTTCCCGGTTTAGGGTCTGATAACTCTGCGCGGTCCAGGTGCGGAAAGACACAGTTGATATCAATGCGCTGACGGACTGCAGCATAGCGCTGCAGCCTCAGCTTTTCCCCTTGGTTTCCTTCGCAATAATTTCCATTATTTTAGCCATTGCACTTATCTCCTTGAGCCCGCATCGCATAAGCCATATGTAAATTCATAATGTCTCTTTTCAATGTTATTTCTGCCTTTTCTGACATCCTCTTCCTGGCTTTTGAATGGAAA